>NZ_JBQWEL010000013.1:0-144541 GCF_052658925.1 Microvirga medicaginis
TGGCACTATGATTTTCATGATGATGCGACCTTACGCAAAATATCGGGAATATTTTTCGCGCACTGGAATCCGAAGCCGGTCGAAGCCTCGACCGCATCGAGCGCCCGTTTCAGCATGGCCGGGTCCTGCCGCGAGGCCCAGAACAGCGGTCCTCCACGGGTCGCGGGAAATCCGTACCCATGCACAAGAACCACATCGATGTCCGATGTACGCTGGGCAATGCGATCCTCGACCACAAGCACAGATTCGTTCAACATCGCTGCGAGGGCGCGCTGCCGAATCTCATCGGCGTTGAAAGACCGGCGTTCTATCCTGCGAGATGCGGAAACCTGCTCGATCAGCGCGCGCACGTTGGGATCGGGCTCTCGCCTCCGCTCGGGATCCAGGTAGCGATACCAGCCTGCACCCGTCTTTTGACCGAAACGCCCCCGTTCACACAGCATATCGGCCACAGGAACATAGCGCTCGCGGGGATCGCGAGTGGCCGCGAGGCGCTTACGGCGGCTCCAGGAGATGTCGAGACCAGCGAGATCTGCAACAGCGAAAGGTCCCATGGCGAAACCGAACGATTCTAGTGCGCTATCGATCTCTTCCGGCAGAGCCCCCTCCTCGAGCATGATCTCGCACTGGCGGCGGTAGGCAGAGAAAATCCGGTTGCCAATGAAGCCTTCGCACACGCCGGCGACAATCGGCAGCTTTCCCAACTTTCGTGCCAGCGCAAGGCCAGTCGCCAGAGCTTCGTCAGATGTAACCATCCCGCGCACGACCTCGAGCAAGCGCATAACATGAGCCGGGCTGAAGAAGTGCAGACCTAGAACGCGCTCCGGCGTGGCTGTTGCTGCAGCAATTGCATTGATGTCGAGATACGAGGTGTTGGTCGCGAGAATGGCTTGCGGCGAGACTATTCGGTCGAGTTGCCCGAACAGATCAAGCTTCACATCGAGATCCTCGAATGCTGCCTCGATCACGAGGTCGACCTTGGCGAGCGCCAGCATGTTTGTGGAGGTGACGAGCGCCTGCCGTTGACTTCGCACTGAATCGGCGGACAATCGCCCGGACTTGACGGATCGGTTGAGAATTTCGTCAATCCGACCGAGCCCCTTCTCAAGCGCCTGCGCACTTTGCTCTACCAAGACTACGAAGAGGCCAGCATTCATGAGCGCTACGGCAATCGCCGATCCCATCGTTCCCGCGCCGATCACGCCTACCATCCCGACCGGCAGAGGCGATGCATTCAAACCTGGAACCTTGGGCGCCTCGCGCTCTGCGAAGAATAGATAGCGGAGTGCTGCCGCCTCCTCCCCATCACGCAATCGGACGAAGGCCGCTCTCTCGGCTGCTAGGCCCTTGACGAAGTCAAGATGCGCCGCATTGGCGACAACCTCCACAGCCGTCTTTGCAGCATCTGACGCGTTGCGCTTGTTCTTCAGGACAGACGCGCGCGCTTCCTCAATTTGCGTGTTCATCTCGTCCGGGACAGCCAAAGAGGAGACGCGTCGCTTCGTGTCCCGGAGCTCCTGCAGCTTTTTCAGACAAGCCTCCACGACGTCGTCTTCAACGACATCGTCGATGAGACCAATGCACGCTGCCTCGGACGCCTTGAGGATTTTTCCGCTGGCGATGAGTTCGATGGATTTTGCAATTCCGATTAGCCTCGGCAGGCGCTGCGTTCCGCCGGCACCCGGAATCAATCCGAGCTTCACCTCGGGAAGTCCGAGAACCGCACCTGCAGCCGCTACTCGCCAATCGCAAGCCAGCGTCAGTTCAAGCCCTCCACCGAGGGCCTGTCCTTCAATGGCTGCAGCAATCGGCTTGGCGCACCGGTCCAGAGCCTCCACCACGTCAGGTAGTGTCGGTGAGATGGGCGGCTTGCCGAATTCGCGGATATCGGCGCCCGCGATGAACCGGCCGCCGCTTCCGGTCAGCACGATTCCTGAGATCGAGGCATCTGCTTCAATCTCCTCAAGCACGGTCGTCAACTGGTTGCGCACATGCGCGGACATGGCGTTTACTGGCGGATTGTCGACCTCGATGATGGCCACGCCACCCTGCCGCCGCAGGTTGACGGAAAGGGTCGGCCTATCATCCTTCGATTGAAGAGTTGTCACCGTCGTCAGGCCTTTCAGCGAGATTCGATATTGATAGCTATCTTGCCGAACTGCTCTCCGGCTTCAAGGCGAGACAGAGCTGCATGGGTTTCGTCGAGACCATAGCGGGAATCGATGACAGGCCTGATATCGCCCCGCTTGCAGAACTCGATGAGATCACGAAACTCAGAAAAATTGCCTGCGGTCGAACCAAAAATCTGAAGCTGTCGGATGAAGAGGCGGCGCAGATCGGATGAAGGATTATCGCCCGTCGTTGCGCCGCAGGTGGCGATGCGCCCACCGCGCACGAGAGATCGCAGAGCTGCGGGCCACACGGCCTCGCCCACGTTCTCGATCACCACGTCCACGCCGCGTCCGCCAGTCAGTTCCATGGCTCGCCGGGCTACATCTTCTGTGCGGCCATTGATAGTCTCGTCCGCCCCCAGGGCACGGGCGCGCTCCAACTTTTCATCCTCCCGCGAGGTCACGATGGCCCTGCTGCCGATAGCCTTGACGAGCTGAAGTGCTGCCAGCGACACGCCACCGCCGATACCAAAAATCAGCACGGTCTCCCACGGCTTTACCTGCGTCTTGGTGAACACCATGCGCCATGCGGTAAGATGATTGACGCCGAGAGCGGCAGCTTCCGCGAAGTCAAAATTCTCGGGCATAAGAAAGACGTTTTCCGCCGGAACGCTGACGAACTCCGCCATGGTTCCGTCCCGATGCTCGCCGAGGTATCGGATGCCGACGCAAAGCACCTGATCGCCCCGTTGGCAGAACTCGCAGCGACCGCACACGATGCCGGGATGAAGCACCACGCGGTCACCGGCCTTGATTGTCTTCTCGTCCGGGCCAACCTCCTCGACGATTCCCGCGCCATCGACGCCCATGATCTGAGGCAATTGATGCGTGATGCCCGCGCCGCTGTCGCGCATATAGAGATCGACACGGTTGAGCGTCGCGGCTTTCATTCGCACCAGGATCTCACCGGATGCCCTGACCGGCTCTGGCCTCTGGCCGATCTCGACCACTTCGTTGCCACCATGTCCCGTGATGAAAGCCGCGCGCATGGCCGTTACTCGCCTTTGGAGTTGGAGGACCTGATGTAGCGACGGAAATTCGGCTTCCGCTTCTCCCGGAAGGCGATGCCGCCCTCCTTTGATTCATCCGTATCGTAATAGAGACTCAGCGCATGCATACCGAGGCTCGCGATGCCGCGGATGCTCTCGGTATCTGCGTTGAAGGAGCGTTTTGCGAGCGCAACCGCGGTCGGGCTGCGCTCCAGCAGTTCGGCGCACCAGCGATCCACCTCGGCATCGAGCTCCGTATGAGGAACGACGGTATTGACGAGGCCCATGCGCAACGCCTCTTCTGCACTGTAGCGGCGGCACATGTACCAGATCTCGCGAGCCTTCTTCTCGCCGACGACACGGGCGAGATAAGCAGTGCCGAAACCCGGATCAACGGAGCCAACCTTCGGCCCGACCTGACCGAATTGCGCACGATCTGAGGCGATCGTCAGATCACACACCGTCGCCAGCACGTTTCCGCCGCCGATGGCGAAGCCGTCAACGCGGGCGATCACGGGCTTTGGCACATCGCGGATCAAGCTCTGCAATTCTTCGACGGGAAGACCGATGGTCCCGCGCCCATCATATTGACCGTCATGCGCAGTCTGATCGCCGCCCGTGCAGAAAGCCTTCTCGCCGGCACCTGTGAGCACGATTACGCCGATGGAGCGGTCCCATCCGGCGCGCTGGAACGCATCAATCATTTCTTCAATGGTCCGCCCCCGGAAGGCATTGTAGCGTTCAGGCCGGTTGATCGTGATCCGCGCAATACCTTCAGGGCGCACTTCGTAGAGAATGTCTTCGTACTGGCTCATTATCTTGTCCTCCCTTGCGGCCCCTGCTGTGTCGTCCAGCGGAGGCCCGTGTCCTGTGATCAAAAATTAGAAAGCCCTCCAATATATGTCAACTCATTGATATATTTCGACGCAGCATGGCAAGAATTATTTTAGCTCTCCGAAAATGAGCCTAAAGCGCGGGCCAAATTCCGCCGGAAACGGGCAGGATATGGCCGGTAATGAAGGATGCCTCGTCGCTCGCCAGGAACAGAGCGGCATTGGCGATGTCGACAGGCTCTCCGAGCCGCTTCAGCAGCGTGCGGTTCGCGTAGTCCCGTCGCTCCACCGCCGACAGGCGCTGCATGACGGACGTGTTGATAAGGCCCGGTGCTATGCAGTTTACGTTCACCGCTGGAGCCAGTTCAATGGCGAGGCTACGGGTCAAAGAGGCGATGGCCGCTTTCGCCGCACCGTAATCGGCAACTCCTGCTTCGCCCGCAAAATTGATAGAGGATACATTGACGATGCGTCCGCGCCTGCGCTCCTGCATGCCAGGCGCGAGCGCCTTTACGAGATGGAAGATGCCCTTGATGTTAAAGGCGAAGGTGTCGTCCCAACGCGCCTCATCCATTTCAGTCATGGGCACCGAAATCTCGGTAGAGCGGATGCCGCCGACTACATTGATCAAAGCGTCCACCTGTCCGAACGATGACAGCGCCAGATCGACAACCTGTAACGCCTCCGCAGCTTGGGTAATGTCGGCACGGAGGGCGACAACTTCAGCTCCGTTCCTCAGGCGAGAAGTCACGGAACCCCGTGCCTCATCAAGACGCCGTCCGGAAATATCGGTAATCACGAGGGTCGCCCCCTCCTCGGCAAACCGCTCCGCTACGCTGCGGCCCATCGGTCCGCCGGCACCGGTGATCAGGGCGACGGTTCCTGACAGTCTCATTCGGCAGCTCCCGTTACAGTACGACGGATCTCATCAACGGCTGATGGGTTGAGAAGCGCGCTTAGATCGCCCAAGGCCTCCCCGGCGAGAACGGCGCGAATGACCCTTCGCATCGTCTTCATGTTACGGGTCTTAGGGAGCTCGGATACGCAATAGACGGCTTTGGGGCGAAACGAACTGCCCAAGCCCTTACTGATGGCTTGTGCAATGGCTGCAGTAACCGAAGCCTCGTTTATGCCGCGGATCGGCACGGCCACGCACACGATGGCAGCGCCCTTGATCTCGTCCTTCACAGCAACGGCGGCGATATCCGCTACAGTGCCTGTTGCCAGGGCCAGCGCTTCGATCTCGGCGGGGCCGACGCGCTTGCCTGCAATCTTGATGGTATCATCGGAGCGCCCGTGGATCGTCCAGACACCATCATTGTCACGCATGGCCCAATCACCCTGCACCCACATGCCGGGGATCTTGCTCCAGTAGCTCTCGATGTAGCGCTCGGGATCGTTCCACAAACCTCGGGTCGTACCGATGCACGGCGCACGCATGACGAGTTCGCCAACCTGGTTGTCGCCGACACTGCGGCCATCCGCATCAACGATATCCGCGCCCGCACCAAGGATGGGCCCCGAAAAACTTGCTGGCTTCAAGGGCTTGAGGATGTTCGTAGAAAGGATGCCGCCCATTTCCGTTCCGCCGGAATAGTTCTGCAGCGGCGCCCTGCGCTTGAGCGCGTGTTCGAAGATCCAGAGCCAGGAGGCCTTGTCCCACGGCTCGCCTGTCGAGGCCGCAACACGGATAGAGGACAGGTCGCGTCCGGACACCAGCGCCTCGCCCGCATTCCGCATGAGGCGGGCAAGCGTCGGGCTCATACCGAGGAAACTGACCTTGTGCGCTTCGACAAGCCGCCATAACCGATCCGCAGCCGGATAATCAGGAACGCCTTCTGCCAGGACCAGAGTCGCGCCTGCAAGCAGCGTCGCCACCAATTGCGCAGGACCCACGAGCCAACCGAAATCGGTCATCCACAGCACCCGATCCTCAGGCTTCATATCGAAATAGATGTGATAATCCTCGCCTGTCTTAACGGTGAAGCCGATATGGGTGTGAACGGTGCCCTTCGGCTTGCCGGTCGTGCCTGAGGTGTAGATCACCATGAGAGCCGCTTCCGCATCGAGCTCTGTGGCGGGAAAATCCACGGACTGGTCGCGGCACAGATCCTCCCAACGGATATCGCGCCCCTCCTCCATCGGCACATCGAGACCAAGCCGCGAAGTGACAACCACGTGCCTCAATGTCGGAATGGATCGCGCGGCTTCGTCGATGATGGACTTCATCGGTACGGTGTTGCCGCGACGCAGGGTACCGTCGGTGGTAATAACGGCCACGGCGTTCACGTCGTTCAGACGAGAGACGATAGCATCAGCCCCATAACCGGAGAACAGCGGAACCACCACGGCTCCCAATCGGGCGAGCGCCAGGAAGGCAACGGCCGTTTCCGGCACCATGGGAAGGTATAAGCCGACCGGAGCGCCTTTCTCGATGCCAAGGCCCTTCAGGCCCGCAGCAAGACGGCAGCTCTCCCGATGAAGCTCGGCATAACTCAGCGTACGCTTTGTCCCGTCTTCGCCTTCCCAAACGATGGCCGCATGTCTGCCCCGCCCCCCCTGTACGTGTCGATCGAGGCAGGCGAGCACGAGATTGGTGGTGCCGCCGACACACCAGTGCGGCCAGGCAATGCCTTCAGACGTATCGAGCACGCGCTCATAGGGCCTCAGAAACGGAATCTTCAGATAACGGATCAGGGCGTTCCAGAACCACTCCGGCTCCGCCACCGTACGCTGGGCCAGCGTTTCATAATCCGGAGCACCCGCAACCTTGAAGAACTCATGCCAGTTCGCTGCGGCACGGAATTCCGGGCTCGGGTGCCAAGCATAGTCCTGAAGGTTTTGATTGTCCTTCATCTTTCAGCGCCTCCCTCCTAGCCGATCATCAGGTGTCGCCGTGCGATCTCCGGATCCTTCAGGAATTCCTGTGCCGATCCTGAGAAGGCGATGGCGCCGCGATCGAGCACATAGACCCGGTCGGCGCAATTCTCGATCAGGCGGATCTGCTGCTCGGACACGAGCATCGCAACGCCCTCCTTCTTCAGCACGTTGATCGCATCGATCACCTGCTCCGAGATAATGGGGGCCAAGCCCTCATGCGGCTCGTCCAAGAGCAGCAGGCGTGGCTGGATCATCAGTGCTCTCGCGATGCTCAGCATCTGCTGCTCTCCGCCGGATAAAACACCCGCTTGGCGTGACATCAGAACTTGAAGCTTGGGAAACAGGCCAAAAACGCGATCGAAATTCCACTCTCGCAACCCTGCTGGTGGCGCGCGGTGTTTGGGGGTTGCAAGATTTTCCGCCACCGTCAGACTGGAGAACACCCGCCGGTCCTCCGGAACATAGCCGATGCCGAGACGAACGATCTCGTGCGGCTTACGGCCGGTAAGTTCCTGACCGAGAAAGCGAATGCTGCCGCGGTGAACCTTAATCTGGTTCTGCACGACGGAGCGCATCGTGCTCGACTTGCCAATGCCGTTGCGGCCGATGAGGCAGACCACCTCGCCTTCCTTGATTTCAAGGGAGATACCATGAAGAACGTTACCCTGATCATAGCCTGCATGGATACCTTCAAGAACAAGCATCAGTGAAGGCTCCTGCCGAGATAAACGTCTTGCACCTGTTTGTTGGCGGCGATTTCCTGCGGCTGCCCCGCTGCCAGAACCTTGCCCTGCGCGAGAACCGTAATGCGGTCCGCAAGCGTGAACACAATGTCGATATCATGCTCAACGAAGAGCAGTGCCACGCTACGCTCCTTGACCACCTGTGTCACCATTCTCATGAGATCCTGGCGCTCGATCAGGCCCATGCCTGCGGTGGGTTCATCAAGGACGAGGAGCTTCGGGTCACCCGCAAGCGCCATTCCGAATTCGAGCCGCTTGCGATCTCCCGGAGAAAGCTTTTCGACGGACAGATGAGTGCAGGTTTCGAGACCTACCGATTGCAAAGCTGCCGTCACCCGATCGCGGTGATCGTCGAGAAGTGACCGGCTCAGGCTGTATCGTCCGGATCCGCTGCCGATAAAGGCGCTCAGCATGTTCTCGTAGACGCTCATGTGACGATAGGTGCGGCTGACCTGAAAGGTGCGTCCGACGCCCTTTCGGGCGATCTGATGGGCAGCAAGACCTGAGATGTCGCGGCTCTCGAACAGGACCTTGCCGCTGTCAGCCGCAATCTGGCCGCACAGCACGTTGACGAGCGTGGACTTGCCCGCGCCATTCGGGCCGATGAGAGCGTGAGACTCCCCTGCAACTACCGAGAAGCTCACATCCGTGAGCGCGCGGAAGCCGCCAAAGCTCTTGCTCACGTTCACAAGTTCGAGGATCGCAGTCATCGCGTTTTTCCTCCTCTGATACCGGGCGAGAGCCGTGACGCGAAGCCCGCTGCGCCTTTCGGCGAGAAAATGATGACGGCGGCAAGGGTGAGACCAATGACGAGCTGCCAATGTGTGAAGTAGTGACTCACGATTGTGTCGAGCAGCTTGTAGATGATTGCGCCATAGATCCCACCGGCAAAGCTGTGGAGACCGCCGATAACGACCATCACGAGCACATCGAGAGAAAAGCCGAGGCCTGCGTAATCCGGGAAGACATTGCCGTGAAACAGCGCGAACAGAGTTCCGGCAATGCCGGCGAAGAAGCCGCTGATGACAAAGGCTGCCCAGAGCGTCATGCGTGGGTCGAAGCCGCTCGCCGCTGCGCGCCGCGGATCCTCGCCAACGGCCCGTAAGGCAATACCGAAGGGCGATTTGACGACGAGCCACAGGAGCGTGAGACAGAGGGTCACGACGGCGAGCACGATCAAGCCGTATTGCGGAGCATCAAACCCGAGACGGGTCGACGTGAAGCTCGCGATGCCCGTATCACCTCCAGTGAAGTCGTACCACTGAAAGATCACCGCGAAGGTGATCTCCGCGCAAGCAAGCGTGAGCATGGAGAAATAGATCCGCGTGAGTCGCACGCAGAGAGCGCCGAATATCGCTGCCGCGAGCGCAGCAATGAGGGGACCGGCCGCAATCGCTATCCAAAGCGGCAGCCCGAACCGGACGACTGACAGGGCCAGACCATAGGCTCCGAGACCGAAATAGGCCGCATGACCGAACGAGATCATGCCGCCGTAGGAAATCAGAAAGTTGAGACTTGTCGCAAACAGCACCCAAATCATGATCTCGGTGATGGCAAAGACCAGCCCTGTCGGCAGGAGGAACAGAGCCACGGCTAGGCCTAGAACGGCTCCCAGAAGAGCAATCATTCCAGCCTGGCGGAGGGTAGTACCGGTGGAGGCAGTAGGAGCGAGACTACGCATGAGCACGTCCGGATGAGCGGAAAATGAGAACGACGGCCATCACGACGAAGATCATCACCATAGAAAGCCGAGGAAACCACAGGAGACCGACTGCCTTGAGCACGCCAATGGCGAGCGCGCTCAGGAGAGCGCCTCTCAGGTTCCCTAGGCCGCCGATGACCACGACGATGAAGGCGGTCACGATCACGGTGGTGTCGAGTAGCGAATTGATGTTTCCGAACGGAGCCGCTAGCCCTCCTGCGAGCCCCGCAAGGAAGCAGCCTACAGCGAAGACGCCGGTGAAGATGCGGGCCTGGTCGATGCCTAGGAGTGCGACCATGCCACGGTCATCGGTGGCCGCCCGCAGGAGAATGCCCGCGCGGGTGTAGCGGATGATCGCCATCATGGCGGCAGATACGGCCATGCCGACCAGAAATACGACGATCAGGTACATGGGAAAGTATTGCCCAGCGATTTCGACCGCACCGCTCAAAGAGTCCGGCAGAGGCGTGGTCAGATCGTTGATGCCCCAGATGGTGCGTACGGCATCGCGGATGATGAGAACGAGAGCAACCGTAATGATAAGTTGAAGAAGCTCGTCACCACCATAGATGCGCCGCAGGATCGCAACCTCGAAAGCCATACCGATCATTGCGACCATGAGGGCAGCGAGAAGAACGGCCAGAAAGAAATTGAGATCGCCGAGCCCGGTCAGAATCGGAATCAACTGATAGGTCAGAAAGGCCCCGAGCATGTAGAAGGAGCCGTGCGCGAAATTGACGATTCGCGACACCCCGAAGATGAGCGTCAGGCCCGAGGCGATGAGGAAGAGCATCATGCCCTCCATCAGACCATTTGCAATTTGAACGAGCATCATGATGATGTTCCCCGCCGCTGCGGCAGGCGAATTTCGCCTGCCGCAGCAAACTGATGTCAGTTGCTGGCCTTGCGCATGGCTTCGACCTCTTCAGGTGTAGGCATAACCTTCTCACCTTCGACTCGCTTGATGTCGACGAGGATGGGGAATGGATACTCGGCGGTTTTCTTGGTGACGCCGACGAAGGTGGGGGCATAGGCATTACCGTCGAGCTTGCGGACTTTAAGCTCTCCGCGCATGACATCCATTCGGATCGACGTCATGGCCGCCATGATCTTGTCGGCATCGACCGAGCCTGCCTCCTTGATGGCAGCGGTGAGGAACTGGATGCCCTCATAGCCCATCACAGCCCAATCATCCGGATAGTCGTTATAGACGGCACGATAAGTCTCACCGAATGCCTTGGCCTTGTCGGTGTTCAGCGCGAACAGGGGAGCGCGCCCGAAGCCGTGAACACCGTCAGGCAAGTCGTTGGCGAGCGCCTTAAGGGTATCAACTGGCAGGAAGGCGAAAAGCTTCGTCTGTTGCAGAAGACCGTAGCTCTTGCCCTGTTTAATCAGGTTGTTCGTCGCACCACCGAAGGTGACCGCAAACACCATGTCTGGCTTTTCGGCCAAGGCTGCCGTGATGTACGACGTCATGTTGGTTTCGCCGAGCTTGGGCCAGAGCGTCTTCACGATCTGCGCATCGGGCTTGAGAGCCTTCAGGCGCTTCTCGAACTGCTCCACCGTCATGTGACCCCACTCATAGTCGAGGCCGATGGTGACGATCTTCTTCCATGGCTGGGTGGCCGCGTATTCAGCGGCAGCAAGCGCCTCCATCAGGGCGTTGGCCTGCAGCTGCACGTAGTAAGGATGCCAGAGTTCGTAATTCGGGCGCTGCGTTGCGCCGATGGTCGTGTAGAATGGAATCTTGTATTCCTTCGCCACCGGTGACACGGCGAGCACGACCGCGCTTGAGCACACGCCCGTCAGAATATTCACCTTATCGGTGACGACGAGATCGCGCGCCACTTTCGCGCCTTCGTCGGGTTTGGTCTTGGAATCACGGATCACAAGCTCGTAAGGACGCCCGAGCACGCCGCCGCCCTTGTTCACCTCCTCGACGGCGAGCTTGATCGCCTTCACCTCGGAATCCGTCAGCGCGCCACAGGGCCCCGACAGATCAGCCACGATGCCGATCTTGATCGGATCCGCAGCCTCGGCAGCGCCTAGCATCCAAGCGCTCACCGTCATCACCGCGGCTGCCGCGACGACGTGGGTTTTCTTCAAGAATTGCTTCATAAGCTTCCTCCCTTTGAAGCGAATGCGAACCACCTCTTTATTTTGTTAGCCAGCGGTCTTCGCCGCTTTTGCTGCAGAGGATTCGTCGACCGATGTCATCCAGACATGGTCAATCCTCCGGAGACACTGAGAACCTGGCCCGTGATGAACCCGGCTTGGTCGCTTGCAAAGAACGCGATGGCGCCCGGCAGATCATCCGGCGTGCCGATGCGTCCGAGCGGGATGGAACGACGGAAAGCCTCCATGAGCTTTTCAGGATTGCCCGCACCTTTTGCATATTCCGCGAAAAGATTGGTGTCGGTCGGCCCCGGGCAGACGACGTTGAGGGTGATGCCGTCGCGTGCGTGCTCGCGCGCCAGGGTCTTCGACAAGGCAACCAGCGCGGCCTTGCAGGCGGCATAGACCGCCTCGCCCGTCGATCCCACCCGTGCCGCATCCGACGCAATGTTGATCACGCGGCCGTACTTCCGCTCAGCCATCCGCGGCAGAACTGCGTGATGCATGTGAAGTGCGCCCACGAGATTGATGGCGATGAGCTTCTCCCATTCCTCGGGCGAGGTCTGGAGAAATGGACGGAAAATGTCCCAGCCGGCATTGTTGACAAGCACGGAGATCGGGCCGAACGCCTCTTCAGTGGCAGCCACCGCGTGATCGATCTGGTCCCGGTTGGTAATGTCGCAGGCGAAGGCCTGAGCAACACCACCTTCCGCCTTGATCGCTGAAACCGTCTTCTCGGCAGCATTCAGATCGCGGTCGTAAACAGCGATCTGGCCGCCGCGCGAGGCGAGGTGGCGCGCTGTGGCAGAGCCTATTCCCCCTCCGCCGCCTGTAATGATAATGGTCTTATCCTGAAAATCGCGCATCGTAGCACTCACCGGCTATATCAACTTATGACAACACTATGATACATTTCCGGTTATGGCAAGCAATTGATATAATTTTGAGGGTTCTTCATGAGTAAAGCAAAGTCCAATCCAGCCGCTGGCGAGCCCTTGAGCGATCCACATTTCGAGGTCGCCAATCGCCTGTTCTTCCGCCTGTATCAATGCTCAAACCTGATGCATAAGAACGGGACGCGCTTCATGGCCGATTACGGCAGCACCACGCAGCAATGGGCGGTGCTCGGCGCTCTCGCGCGCCCCCGGGTTCGGGAACAGGGCATGTCAGTAAAGGACCTGATCGAGTTCCTGCTGCTTAGCCGGCAGAATCTCACCGCTGTGCTGGACAGGCTCGAAACGCGAGGCTGGGTGGAGCGTGTCAAGGATCCGGAGGATGGGCGCAGCCGACTCATCAGGCTCACCACCAAAGGCGAGAAGATCTGGGCGCAGATGCTGAATTCGATCAAGGCGTTCTATGAGGCGGCGCTCGATGGCTTCAGTCTGGAGGACCAAATCCTGCTCTATCGCCTGCTCGATCGCATGAAGGATAAGTTGAGCACGGTATAAGCGCCGCGCAGTCACCTGCTGCGCGGCGGATTACGACTCAGTGCGATGTACCCTTGGCGGCTTCGCGAAGCTTGAACTTCTGAATCTTGCCGCTCGGCGTACGTGGCAGTTCATCCACGATCTCGAGTCGCTCTGGGATATATTGCACCGCCATCTTCTGCTCCTTGAGATAGGATGTCATTTCCTCGAAGGCCAGAGTCGTGCCTTCCTTCAAGGTAACATAGGCGCAAGCACGTTCGCCAAGGCGTTCGTCCGGATAGCCGACAATGGCGACACTGGAGATCTTCGGGTGCTTGAAGAGAATACCTTCGATCTCGACGACGGGAATGTTCTCACCACCCCGAATGATGATGTCCTTCGAGCGGCCGGCGATGCGGATGTATCCGTCCTCATCCATGCGCGCGATATCGCCGGTATCGAACCAGCCGTCGGAATTGATGTTGTTGAGCTCAGACCGCTTGAGATAGCCGACGAAGTTGGAGCAACCTCGCACCTGAAGTTGGCCTTCCTCGCCGCTGGGCAACACGCTCCCGTTGGCATCGACGACACGGACCTCCATTCCCGGCAGCGCCTTGCCATCGGTATTGGTGGTCTTCTCCTCGGGGTCTTCGGGCCTCGTGGTGGTGACGGCTCCGTTCTCCGACATGCCCCAGGCAGAGATGATGGCAGCTCCAAGCGCCTGTCGCGCCTTGGTAACGAGCGCCCGCGGGATAGGAGCACCGGCCGACACGAAGACGCGTAGGGTCGGCGTCGAGGTGCCGGTGCGCTCCACATATTCAGTAAGATCGTTGAGGAAGGGGGTCGCGCCCATCGTGAAGGTCGCCCCTTCCTGCGTGATCTGCGCCGCCATGGTCTGCGCCACAAACACGTCCTGGAGCACAGCCGTCGCCCCAAGCATGATGGGGAGAACAAGCCCGTACATGAACCCAAGCTGGTGAGCCATGGGCGACGGCATATGGATAACGTCGTTTGTGCCCAGATGCAGCCGCTCCGCGAAGGGTACGAGATTGGACAACATCGTATTGGATGTATGCATCACCCCCTTCGGCTCACCCGTGGTGCCGCTGGTATAGAGCAGCTGGATCACATCGTCGGGTGAGAGCTTGCGATCGCGCAGGCGCTTGCGTCCCTCCTCCCCGCCCTTCGGCTTCAGCAAGGTGTCGAAGGATTGCTCCCCTTCCCCACCGACCACGAAGACATGCTGCAGCGAGCGCAGCTGCGCCTGAACGCTTGCGGCCATGGCGGCATAGTCGAAATTCCGGAATTTAGCAGGAACGATAAGCACTTTCGTCTCGGCAAGACCGAGCATGAAATTCAGCTCACGCTCGCGGAAGATCACCATGAGAGGATTACTGATCGCGCCAAGCTTAAGGCAGGCGAGGTGCAGAATCGTGAACTCCCACCAGTTCGGGAGCTGGAATGACACCACATCCCCATGTCCTACGCCGCGCTCTTCGAGGCTGAGCGCAACGAAATCCGACAGACGGTCGATCTCCTCATAGGTAAAGCGGCGCTCCCGCCCCTGTTCGGACTGATTGGCGACCAGGGCCGTCTTGCCTGGCGTCTGCGCGACGGCACGGGCGAGATGATCCAGAAGCGTTATGTCCTGCCAATGACCGCTTTCCCTCATGGCGGCCCGGCGTTTGGGCAGAGAGTCCAGTTCCAGTTTCATGGCGTTTCCTCCTCGCAACAAGCTGGGCGTCTGTCGCACCCATTGAATTCAGGCCGAGAGCGATTTCAGGGTCTCACGAGCAATGATAAGCTTCATGATCTGGGCCGTGCCATCGCCGATCTGCAGGCCGAGCACGTCGCGCAGACGCTGCTCGAACGGCAGTTCGGTGCTATAGCCTGCGTGCCCATGCATCAGCAGGCATTTATGTACCACTTCGAAAGCGAGCTGCGGCGCCCACCATTTACACATAGCCGCCTCGCGGGTGTGTGGCGCATCAGCGTCTTTCGCAGCCAATGTCCGATAACAGAGCAGGCGCGCGGCCTCGACATGCGTCTCACATTCCGCAAGTGGAAAGGTAACACCCTGATTATCCGATAGAGGTTTGCCGAAGGCTTTCCTCTCCGAGACATATTTCCAGGTCTCGGCCAAGCACACACGGGCCACAGAAAGACATTGCAAGCCGATCAGTGCCCGGCTGAAATCGAAACCCTGCATCACCTGCACGAAGCCTTTGCCTTCTCCGCCCAGCAGGCGCGATGCCGGGACGCGCACATTGTCGAAGAAGATCGAGCCACGACCAACGGCATGCTCGCCGAGATCATCGAACCGCGTGCGAATGATACCTGGTGTATCGAGATCGACCAGAAAGGCCGAAACGCCATAGGCCCGTTCCGACTCCGTGCCGGTGCGGGCAAAGACCACGGCGTATTCCGCCTGATCCGCCATGGAGATGGAGGTCTTCTCGCCGTTGAGGACATAGAAATCCCCTTTGCGAGTAGCTTTAAGGCGCAATGCCGCTGCATCCGATCCGCCTTGAGGCTCAGTGAGCGCCAGAGCGATCAGCTTCTCGCCGCTGCACACATCAGGCAGCACCTCCGCCGCAAGCTCCGGCGAGGCATGACGTGCCACGATGGTGCCGCATAGGGACGCAAGCAGCTGAATATAAGCCACGTTAAAATCACCCTCGGCGATGCTCTCGATCACGACGCCGCTGGTAACGTGATCGACACCCAAGCCTCCATATTCAGTGGAAAGCTCCACTCCGATCAGGCCGAGGTCACCCATCTGCTTGCGAAGAGACAACGGAACACGGCCTTCGGACTCAAGACGTCGCGATGCGGGCGCAAGCACGTTCTGCGCAAAACGGAGCGCCGTCTCGCGAAAGCTCCTCTGCTCCGAGGAGAGGCCGAAGAGCGAAGCATTGTCCATGGGTAAGAAGGTAGCGCTCATCGTTGTCAACTCACATTGGCAGCGCGGACGGTGTCTCGCCCGATCTTGAGACGCTGGATCTCCGAAGTACCCTCGTAGATCCGGTAGAGGCGAACGTCCCGATAGTGGCGTTCGGCGGCATAATCCGAAATGTAGCCGGATCCGCCGTGGATCTGCACATTACGGTCGGCAACACGCCCCACCATCTCGGAGGCAAACAGCTTGCAGCAGGAGGCCTCAGTGCCGATATTTAGTCCCCCGTCCTTGGCGCGGGCAGTCTCGAGCACCATGCATCGCGCCGCATAGGCCTCGGTGCGCGAATCCGCAACCATCGCCTGCACGAGCTGGAACTCCGCAATGGGCGAGCCGAACTGCCGGCGGCTTGCTGCATACGCGACCATTTCATCGAGAATACGCTCAGCAAATCCGACGCAGGCGGCCGCGATGCCGACGCGACCGCGGTCTAGAACCTTCATGGCCGTACGAAAGCCCCGTCCCTCCACACCGCCGATCAGATTGGCGGCGGGTACAGGACAATCGTCGAAGATCACGTCGGCTACATGTGAGCCCTGCTGCCCCATCTTGTGTTCAGGCTTGCCGATGGACAAACCCGGGCTGCCAGCCTCAACGATGAAAGCCGAGACGCCGGAGGCTCCCGGCTTGGAGGGATCGGTTCGAGCCATGACGGTGAAGAGGCCGGCGCGGGGTGCGTTGGTAATAAACCTCTTTGTGCCCTTGAGATAATAGACATCCCCTTCCCGCCTGGCGGTGGTCCGCACGGATGCCGCATCCGATCCAACTTCCGGCTCCGTCAGCGCGAAGGACGCGATGATCTCTCCGGAGGCGATCGGCGGCAAGAAACGCTGCTTCTGCTCCTCAGTACCATCGATAACGATCCCCTGAGAACCGATACCCACATTGGTCGCGATCAGAGAGCGGAAAGCAGGTGATGCCCGCCCGAGCTCGAGCATCACTGAGACCTCCTCCTCCATCGACAAACCCAGCCCCCCATAGACTTCGGGGACCGAGAGACCGAAAAGCCCGAGCCGGCGCATCTCCTCAACGGTTGCCTCCGGGATGGCATCTGCCCTGGAAACCCTCATTTCCTCGGGAATCAGCCTTTCATCGACGAAGCGGCGAACCGAAGAGGTGAGAGACTGGAGAAGAATTTTATCTAAAGGCATTGTCATTTCCTCTAGAGGAAGATTATCGAGACCGACATTAATGTCAATACGTTGATATATCTTTTGACGCGTGAGACGGGAGCGAGCCTGCATGCCCAGGCAGAGACCTGAGCGCCCATCACCCAGTGACCTCTTTTCAATGTGATGAAATGGACACTGTCCTAGATGCGGTTTGCAGACGAGCCGGAGAGGATATGTCCGTCTCTACTCGGATGAGCGTAAATTGCCTCTGCACCGAAGCTCTGCTGCAGGCCGGCGACAGCTATACGATTGCCAGATGACTGCCATCCGCAGGCTCGGTTCTTCCTGATGCGTACAGATCCGGCTACGGACCCAAGACTTAGATGTCTCAGCGATTTACGGCCCCTTACAGATCTGCCGGATTGTTTCGAAATTCTCGCGAAAGCCTCGGTATTGCCGTTTGACTGCTCTCGGAGATAAATGCAGCCCGATCAACGAAGCAGAGACTCAGGCACTCTGCATGACAGGTTCCTCATATACCCCCGAAAAGAAGGTATGCTGACCCTTCTGGAGGAGGAGGCCACGGCTTCGTTCGAGACCGCGATCTGCTATGATCAGACGTTGTGCCTACCCCTTCCCGCGCCGCTGCGCCACGTTTTGCTGGGGGGCTGAAATGACCAACGCTTCCGGATCGGATTTGCAGTCTGCTGTATCCCAAATTTTAGAGCGCGAGCAGTCGAAACCCTTACCGTCTCCTTCATCTCTGGACATGAGACTTTGGGACCTTCGTCGCGACCTCAGAAAGCGCCTTCAACCAATGTTTGCCGAGGGAGCATTCGATCTCAACAAAGTCAACGAAGCTCTTACGCACCATCATGACGACGTGACCCGGATTTTGGAGGAGCAAAAGGCACAAGCTGATACTGATTTTGCTGCGCGTATCAGACAGAGCCGAGAGAGCATCGAGAACAGCAGAAGAGTCTATAAATACGTAGGAGGCAAACCGCTCATCATAACTCCGATCGCGGTTGATACGGCTGCTACAATCTGGGTTTCGCCTCTCGAAGTATCCATGGAGCCGCACAGAGAAGCCTTCAATAATTGGGCAAAATTCCTCTACGGCGATAATGTTGATACAGCCTTCAAGACTGTCAGCATCAGCTTCTATTTCGCCTGGAAAAACGACTCGAATTACTACGCCGTCATCAACGCGAAGACCGACTTGATTTCCCAAGGCAATTGCACGGCGCGGGCAGTACCTGGCACAATATTCGGGGGCGCGGTTTCCCTATCCTTAAATGCCTCGCTGACAGTGCATATAGGAGCGACCACGATCAACTACTACGGCAGTCAAACCGCCAGCGTCGCCAGCCTTTATGCAAGCACATGGGGCGATATAGTCGGCGGAGACAGCCAGACCAAGACACAATACGTAGATCGCACATCTAGCCTATCGTGCCCTAACATCTTAGTTAAAGATGGCGAGTGGGTGTTATTCCAAGTCTCTTTGACATCGACCTACTGGATCGACGGCGGGTCAGTTCTGCTTAATTTCGAAGGGGATTATCATGTTAATTGCCCTGTTCTGACTGTCGAACTCCTGACATCTCCAACAGCCACAGGAAACCTCAGCGCAATTAATCCCACGATCCATCCTTGAGAGGTGAAGAACAATAAAGCCTGCCTCTCTACGCAGGAGCGTTTCGCCGGGCTGCTCCAGGAACGCGGCGGTCCCGAAGCCGTTGTCCCGCAGGTTCCATCAGCAGCCGGGGTCATCCATGGTCAGGCTCAAGCTCCTCCCCCTTGCACTCGCGGCAGGCCTGCTCACCTGTGGTCTCGCCGGCAGCGTTTCCGCCCAGCCCCGGATGGATCCGGACCGCGACTGGGAGCGCCGCGACTGGCGCGACCGGGACGGGGACCGCGACTGGGGGCGCGGCCCGCGCTGGCGCGAGCCGGACTGCTATTATGAACGGCGGCGGGAGAGAAACCGCTTCGGCGAGATCGTGATCAGACGCTACCGCGTCTGCGAGGACTGAGGGATCGGCGGGGATCGTTCCCGCCGATCGGCCACCGTTATTGCGGCGCCGGCGGCATCGGTGAGCCGGTGCCCGCGCGAGGCTGCGACTGCACCCGGTCATAGAGCCGTAGCGCTGCATCGACGCAGGCCTGGGTAGACTCCCGATCACCACAGATGACGCGAAGCTGGGTATCGCCGCTGCGCACGAAGAACCGAGCGTTACCGCCCGAACGATCATCACGATCATCATCCTCTCGCATGGCGCGTTCGCGCCGCTCGTCCGGTGCGCCCCTATCTCTGTCCCATCTGTCATAATTATCATGCCAGCGGTCTCGACGATCATCATCGTCCCGCGATGAACTCTGGCTCCATGCTGATGTTCCAACGAGGGCCAGTCCAACTGCCAAAAGAAGGACCTTCCGCATGTCAATCTCCGTTAGGGCGACACCATGGAAAATGTGCGCGAACATTCCCGAGTTTGGGTGGCGTCAAGGGTCGTGCAGTAGTGGCGCCTAGGGGGAACTGAGGGACAGGACCTAGGTTCCAACAGCGAGCATCGCCTGATCAGCGCACCTGGATGCGGCCGAGGTCGTTGACTGTCATCTCATGACGAATGCAGTGGAAGCGTTGCGCTGATCCGGACCTGAAGGCCGTCCGGCGCAAAAGCCATCTCGACACGCCCCCAATTGTCGCCCGAGAGCCCGCTGCAGAAGCCGGCGACCGCCCCCGCTTCGTCACGCACAGGGGGTATAGGAGAAGTGGGCCTCCTCCGGATAACCTCTCCGCTTCAGTACAAAAGAGATGTCGTCCATATGGACCGGCTCGCCCACGCAGGCCTGCTCAACGAGCGGCAGGAGGCTGTCATGGATCTCGGACCACACCTCAAGGATTGGCCGGCCCAAGGCGGCTGGGTGTTTGCGTGCAAGAATCCTGGCATAGGCGTCGTTGTAGAGCTGCGTGCGTTCCGGCCCCCGGCGATGAACATCGGCGGCTTCGAGCTTACCATAACGCCAACAAGAATCTTGAGTGCCTGCGATCAACCCTCGGGTCGGCGGAGCGGCGTCGCGGCCCAGTTGTGGGCGCGGATGCGGGGGCCCGTCTCCCCACTATTCAGGACGAGGTTCAGACTGTCGTTCGGTCCAAAGCCGCCGTGCATAGCATCCTTATCCGTTTCCCGGGGGCTGGGCCTCAGTCCCGACTAACGTCTCGCTCGTTCGTCTCGTTCCGCTCTTTATCACGGTGAGAGGGCGTGGCCTCGCTGCCTGGGCTGCGACGGCACCCGCCGTTGTGGCCTATGAGATTCCTGGCCCGCGTTCCGGACCCGCTCGGGTTGACCCTGTCCGAAAGTCCGCGCTTCACGTGGTCCGGAACGGCAGGCCGAGCCCACCCTGCCCGAAGATGGCATCTGGGCATCGCATTCGTGCGGTTCCGGCGGGATCACTCAGATAGGAAGCATGACCGCCTGATGTGAAGAGGAAGAGGAAGAGCAACAAAACAGCGTCATCGGTCAGGCCTGCGATATCCTCAGGTCTGGTTGCAGGGGTGGCCCGGCTATCAGATCCTGCCGCCAAGCCATGGTGGGGCAAACTCGGCTCTAAACGCGGCCCCGTGACGGTTCGTGATGGAGGGGCTCCTTTACGATGCGGAACAAGGGACGTTGAACACTTCTGTTCGTAGCGCTCAGCGCTGGGAAGATTGATGTCGAGGATCCGGCCGGGAGCTGCGAAGTCTCCGCCTCTACACCCGCAGAGATCTGCAACAGCTCTCCCTCCAAGGCGATCAAGATCACCTATAGTGGGGCCATTCTGGCCCACTCAGCGGTCAATCCTTCTCTCAACGGACGATCGCCATTACCGCCTTCCCCCGCCGCCACCATTTCCGTTGCCGTTCCCGCCCCCATTGCCACCACCGTTGCCGCTGCCGCCGTGGCCACCGCCATTGCCGCCGGAGTTCCCACCGCTTCCACCGGCCGAGTCACCCCGCGAATTGCCGGAATTCCCGGGCGAGTCGTTGCTATCACTGCGCCCGCGACCCGTACCGGATCGGGATTCACCCCGGGGGGACTGAGCAGGACCGAGATCCCGGTCATGCGGTGGGGCTTTGCGCCCTTGTGTGCCGGCGGGCGTGCTGGGGGCACTACGGGTGTTCGGACCTTGTGAAGAGCCGGTTGAACGAACCGGTGGTCCCTCGAGCGAGACCCGCTCAAGGCCCAGTCGTCCTCTCTGATCAGCCACTAGGGTCACCACGGCGGGGGCATAGGATCCCGCCGGAAGCGCCGAGGGGACTTTTCCTGCAACTTCGAGATCCGAACCGAGACGCAGTCCGTTCCGTGTCCGCTCGACGTAAGCCTCAATGGAGAAACGCCGGATCTCGGGTCCCAAAAGATCGCGCTCCTTGGCAGTCCTGATCACATCGAGAACGCCACTCTTGTATGCACCCTCCAGAACAGCCCGGGTACCGACGAGCGCTGGGGCTACTCCGCTGAGCTTTAACTGCCCGATCCCGAGGCTGCCGTCGCGCAGCTTGATCACGCTGCCAATAACCTTCTCTGGCCCCTCGGCCCTGCGTTCGATCAGGCTCGCGACGATGGTTCCATCCGGCCGTCGCAGGCCGAAAACCGCAACACGCTCCCCGCGCCGCCATTGCTGCGTATTGTTCAGGCTCTCGATTGAGACGGATTGGCCAAGCACTCTGAGTGTCTTGCTACCTGTTGCCTCGATGGTGCCGACAACCTCACTGGTCACGTCGATCTGCCTTGTTCGCAGCACGCCGTTCTGAGTCTCGGCAACAACCCGCACCACCTGACCGATCCGGAGATCTGAGACCGCCCGGGGCTGCCCGTCAATCCGCACCGGCACATCTGGCGCGTAAGTCACATGCAAGCCGTTGACGATGATGCTGCCGAACCCACGGATCGTGCCCATCATGCCTGTACCGCCGATGCCTCGATCGCTTTCAGGGTCGCTAGAAACCACTCCGGTGCCGCCAATGCCGCGGTCACGCGGATCTTGGCTCCGCGCCGTCTCCATCGGGACAAGGAGCAGCGCCAGCGCGGCCAGCCAGCAGGCAGTGGTTCGTGCAATCGAAATGGCGCAGCTCCTCACGTCCGCGGCTCCTTGTCGTTGCTGTTGGTGGACGTTCCGGCGGCCGCCGACGGCGCAACCTCTTCGCAATAGACGTAGACGCCGAAGTTCCACCGCCACTCGCCGGGCGTCACTCCATCGCTGGCGGCGTGTGCCTCGCGGTTCAACTTCTGGAGAGCCTGCATCGCAACCTCGCGGGAGCGTTGCTGGAGCTGCTCGGCCACATCCTTCGTCAGGCCGTCGTAGTGCACGGCACGCTCAAGGAATTGAGGCGATTGCGCCTCCACATTCGCGACCGCAGCAGCGATGTGATCGTGCAGGTTGCGCCCGAGATAATAAAGCTGCTGGTCATTCCCTCCCCGCGGAACGTAAGCCGCCTCGACAAGGACGGCGCGATCCTGGTCGTCGATAATCACGAGTTTGCGGTCGAGCCACTCGTCCAGCACAGCGCGGGACCGCACATCGCGGGTGACTGAGGCAACGAGCCGTTCAAAAGACGGCTGCGGCGGCTCCGCAATGCGGGGGAGCGGCAGAGGGAGTCCGTCACTATCGGTGAACTCCGGGTCCGCAAGCCAGCGGGCAAGAATGCGGCTCGTCTGCGAGACGGTCGCTGGAACGACATTGACTGGAGCGCCCGCCCCGCGCAGGCGGCGAACCTCCTTGCGGTGGATGCCCGTGAGGAGACTGACGCGGCTGTCCGTCTGCTCCTTGCCCTGAAGAGCGAAATCATACTCGGCGACGTTCACAAAAAGCTCGCGCAGCAGCTCCGCGAGCATGGGAAACGTGATCCCGCTGCGGATCAGGAGCCGCACGAGCGGACGCAGCAGGCGCGCCAAGGGCGCGTGCAGCCTGGCTGGTTCAAGGGAATGGGGGGCGTCGCCGGACATGCTTACTAGGTAAGCGGATTGTTTGTGGGAAGCAATCCCACATCAAGGTTGACGTGGGAAAATTTCTCACGTAGCCCTTATGAAAGGGATTCGAGAGATCCTAGAATTTGAGATCCCGGAATTTGCTGGAAGGAAACTTTATGACTCGACGTCTTGCTCTCACAGTTTCGGCCTTTGCTTTGGGTCTCGCCGTCAGCCTGCAGCCTCTGTCGCTCGATATGGCTTCGTTCAAGATTGAAAAGTCTCAAGCCTACGCTAAAGGCGGCGACGGCGGAGGAAACGGTGGCGGTAATGGTGGTGGAAATGGCGGTGGAAATGGTGGCGGTGGCGGCAACGGCGGCGGGAACTCCGGCGGCGGTGGAAACGGAGGTGGCTCCGGTGGCGGTTCCCGCGGCGGTGGCGGTGAGAGTTCTCGCGGAGGCGCAAGCGAGCGCAGCGGCCGCAGCTCCGGCGCCAGTGATGCTTCCGCAAAAGGTCAAGCGAGGGCCGAGCAGGCACGCAGCAGCACGCGCGAAACCAAAGAAGCTGGAGTGAAAGTCTCCTCCGAAGCGAAGCAAGCCGCAGCCAGTGCCAAGAGCATCGGCCTGGATACAGCCAAACTCGGTCGCATGAACGCGGTGAATGCCTCAGCGGCGGCCCGGCAGCATGCGGCGCCTCATTCCACAGTCGGCCTGATCGCCACTTACGAGAAGGCCTTGAGCGTCAGTGAGGACACGGAGGATGAAATCACCGATGCCGAAATCACCGAGGCTGCCGAAGCTCTTGCAGCGCTGTCGAAGCAGGGAGTGCCGGAGGAGCCTGTCGAGGCACTCAACGAGAAGCTTGGGCTCGAGATCGAGTCGGACGTGATCGATCGGGTCATAGACGAGGCCCGGGAACTCCAAGCCTCACGTCAGTAAAGACCTGAACGTCCTGCCGCTCACCAGCGGCAGGACGGTTCCCGGAAACCGACAACTCGATCTGTACGAACGGCTCCTGGGATCGAGCGAGGATAGCGTCATTCATTAAGGACATTCGGGCTCACATGCAGGGATCCATACAGCAGGTCGGGAACATCGGGAGAGCGCCTATGCACAATGACCGCAGCCCCCGCGTTCTCATTGTCGAAGATGAGACCATGATCTCGATGCTGATCGAAGACATGGTATGCGATCTCGGGGGACACGTGGTTGGCCCGGCAGCCAAGTTTGAGCAGGCCATGATTCTGGCGCTCCAGGCTGATTTCGACCTCGCCGTTCTCGACGTTAATGTTGATGGCTTAGTGGTCTATCCAATTGCGGACGTTCTGCGGTATCGCGGCATACCGTTCATCTTCGTGACCGGCTACGATTCCAGCGTCGTACCTCAGCGCTACCAGCACAATTGCGTGCTCTCAAAGCCGTTCTCGCACCAGACCTTTAGTGATGCTTTGAGAGAAGTCTTCGCCAACTCGTCCGGTGCACCGGCTGCTTGTTAGGTCCTGGGCGGCACGTCAGCCAGCCTGCCCCGCATCAGTAGCCGATGACAGCCCCTGCAATACGGTGACCGCTCTGCAACACCGAAGATCTCGCCCGCGATTTTCTCTGCGTCGATGTCAATCACGCATCACGTGCAATCAAATATTATGGACCGGAGGCAAATGATGCTCCGGTCCAAAATCGCGGGAAGCGAGATCAGAGACGATCGAGCGAAGGAGTGTCTCCGCCGAACCAATTCTTCTTCATGAGCGCCCTCGCCTCCTCGGCAACCGCATCGTCACCGCGCTTCTCGGCTGCTTGAAGCAGCCCCGCAGCTGCCCAGCCATTGTTGGGCGAGCGCTGCAGCGCGACCCGGAAGGCAGCTTCCGCGTCCTCTACTTTTCCCTCCTGCAGCAAGGCTGCTCCGAGCGACTGGTGCACCGGGTAATACCAGAACGGCGGCTCCATGTAGGGCAGTTGATCCTGGATCTCGGTCGCCTCTGCGAAGTGCGCAGCAGCTTGCGCGTGATCGCCTTTGGCCTGCGCAATCCGCGCCTCAATCACCTTCCCAGCAATGGCGAGCACGCTCGGGCCCGGCACACCGACATCCGGCATTGCCGTAATCTCAGGTGCGCGCGCCAGCTCTGCAATGGCCACTGCTTCTGCGCGGGCATCTTCCTCCCGTCCAAGCCGCGCCAGCGCCACGCCGCGGGCGTAATGCCAGGAGGCCAGCACGAACGGGAAACTCGCATCCGGTGCCGGCAGAGAAAGCACTTTCTCAGGCTCCGAGAAGCGCGCATGGGTCGTATAAGGCGCGGCCGCAATAGGCTGTGTCCAAGGCACTTCGCGCTTGGTGCGGTCCGATACGAGACCGGCGAGCTTCTCAGCCGCCGCGACGGCGGTCCCGCCATCGCCTCCCATGAGGGCCGAGGCCATCACGAAGTGAACGTTATGGGCGTAGTAGCCTTCCGAATAGAGCAGGCTTGCGCCACCTTGCTTGAGCTGCGCTTCGTCGACGGCGGCCGCCTGCACATTCGCGTCCAGGCTCTCGCGCCAGCGACCAAGGCGATACCAGATATGGCTCGGCATATGCACGAGGTGCCCGGCTCCGGGCATCAAGGCCGCCAGTCGGGCCGCATGACTCGCGGCGCGTTCCGGCCTGTCGGAGGCTTCGACGGCATGGATGTAGAGGTGGACAGCCCCGGGGTGGTCTGGATCTGCCTTAAGGGACCCCACCTCTCTGTCACCGAGCACACCTTCGATAAGCTCGATCATGCGTGCGGTCTTTCCCTTCGGCGTACGCCCACCATCCGTCCAGTAATCCCAGGGGCTGAGATTCATGAGCGCGTCGGCGGTCAGGAGCGCGACGTGCGGATCCTCCGGGAAGCGTGCTTGCACGGCCTCCATCGCATCGGCATAGGCCTGATCCAGTGCCTTGCGGTCTGCGTTTGGATCGGAGGAGTGCCGCCGCGAGAGGGCATCGATAAGAGCAATCGGCAATTCGCCGGCGGGAGCAAGACGCCTGGCCTGTTCGAGCACGACAAGCGCACGGGCATTGGCATCGGCATCCATGGGGTAGTTGATGTGCGGTCCAAGCACCCAGGCCTCTCCCCAGAGGCACATGGCGCAATTCGGATCGAGTTCCTGTGCCGCCCGGAATGCACGGGCGGCTTCCGCATGGTTGAAGCCCCAGCCAAGACGATAGCCCTGATCGAAATAGGCTCGCGCATCCTGTTCTGATGGAGCAACGGCAGACCATGTGACCCGGCCAAGGTTTTCATAAATGGGCGGGCGAGCCTCGGCGCTTGGTGCCGCCGCTCCTTTCGGAAGGTCACGACTATAGGCTCCAAGTTCATTGCGTGCTGGAGGCTGAGGATGAGTCTGATGGTCGGCTTGCGCGATCTGCACTCCCGCTACTGCTAACGATTGCCCTGCATGGGTCATTCTGTGGAGGAGTTTCACTCTCGGAGAATTGTGATCGCCAAGAGGGCAAGCCGCGGCCGATGTCGCAACCATAAGCGCTGCCGCTGCGGTGGTGGTCAGGAGACGAATGCGCGCTAGGAGGCGCAGGCGTATCGCAATATGGGTCATGATGGACCTCCCCTGCTGGAGAACCCTTTCAGTATGATCCTGCGGCGAGTGAGGGTCTGTGACCTATCTCACAGTCTCGGAAGGTTCGGGAGCAGGCATGTCGGGGGCAATGCGTAGCCGTCCGAAGGGGGACTTGCAGATGAATATCCCGGCATGTGTCGAAGGCGGCCCTCTAACGCAACCATACAAGGAATATCGTCCGGCTGTTGGATGTGATCAGAACCGCAGCAGTTGCATGTTCGGCGATTTGGGACCACTCTGTCGCAATCGATCGAAACCTGCCGACCTCGAGTTTGCTATGGTGCTTTACTACGCTGACCGAGACCGTGAATTCGGGACACGCGTACGTCTCTTCCCGCAGGCACCTTTTCTCGCTGGGTTTGCCGAACCTGAGATCGTCTGGCTGTCGCCACCTGCCGGGAGCATTGCACCGGGGCCGTCAGATGATCGCATGTATGTCATCGATGCCATCGATAAGGATGAGCCATACGCATTTCCCTATCTCCCCCCCTACGATGGCCCCACGCGTGCGCCAGTCGAGCCGGATGGGAATGGCCACTTCGCCCACTTTGCTCCCGACTCCCGCGAGTTTCTCGCGGTTCACATGTACGGCTCTGTGCGCCGTGTCCTCGACATCTTCGAAAGCTATCTCGGTCGAAGGATCGAATGGCCGTTCCGTCTCGACTATCCGCGCCTTGAGATCATTCCCTTGATCCATTGGGACAACGCTCAATCCGGCTATGGCTATGTCGAGTTTGGCCGCTTCTCCTCGACCGAAGGGGTGATCCACCCCTATGGGCTCAACTTCGATGTCATCGCTCACGAGATAGGGCATACCATTATCTTCTCACTGGTGGGGTTCCCGACAAGCGGCAAGATGCCACTCGCGTTCCGCGCTTTTCATGAGGCCTGCGCCGATGTTACTGCCCTGATTGGCCTCCTGCACTTCGACTCCGTTCTCGACAGGCTGCTGCGTTCCTGCCGAGGCAATATCTATACGCTCAACGAACTCAACCGCCTGGCTGAGATTTCGGAGACGAAGCAGATCCGGATCGCGAGCAATAATGCAAAAATGTGGGAGGTATCTCCGGAACCCCACGACCTGTCGCGTCCTCTCACCGGAGCATGTTTCGATATCATCGTTTATCTGTATGCGGCGGAACTCGAGTACCGTGGGCTCATCCCGCCGGATCTATGGACACGGGCCTTTGATACGAAGACCCATGAACAATGGGCCGATCAGGTCTCAGAAACCTTTGCTCGCCGCTACGAAAACCGCCACTTTGCTTTCAAGGCCGCTCTTATGGAAGCGCGCGATATCTTCGGATACTGCCTCGTCTCAGCCTGGCAGGCGATGTCGCCCGATCAATTGACGTTTGAGACGTTCGGAGCAGCACTCATGAATGCCTGTCGGACAATCGCGGGAGAGCGTCACCTCGACGAAATCCGGGCAATCTTTCAATGGAGAGGAATTGATGTGAGCGGCTGATCTCGCTCACGCCTTTGATGCTGGTTCCTCATCATCAAGAGCAACCAACCCGGTGATGGTCATTCCAGGCTTGAAGTCGTCCTTGAATGTGATGGACACTTTGACGATGAAGCCGACGGACGGAACGGGAGGTTCGATAGGAAGCCGTCGAGAGGCTTCGCCATCCGGGCAGTGCTCGATTTCCGGGAGACATGCATCGAGGGGAACATCAACCTGCTTTACCTCCCCTTCAATAATCTGGTTGGACAGATTTGGATTCTTCAATACATCCCATAGGTCATCGAAGTGCGGATATATATTGCGCGCAAGGATGCCCGGGGCGGTCTGGACAATGGCCGCCACCTTTGCGCTCTGGCCCGTACGGCCCAAGTCAAGAATCCGGACCCGAAAACTCTTCGCGGTCAGCCCGTCCTCGTCGGTTGGAACGAATGCAATGGCCTCCTTGATCTGGAGACTGTCGTCCAGTTCACCGGAGAAGCCGCCGAGAGCCGTCACCATCGCAACCCCTCCTCAGATTATTCCGTCAACTTACCGCCCCGGTGGCTCATCTGGTGCGCAATCGAATAGGCAACCGGCTGTTTGTTGGCATTGATGTTGCGGTTGAGGATGAGTTCCTCAAATGTGTCGCTTTGCGCCTGCAGCTGGATAGTGTGGCTAAGCTTATCGACCTCCCAGCATCGGTAATGAGCAGGATCCCACCCACATCCTTGAGCCTCTACACCTGGTCCATTGACCAGAACAATGACAGGTTCGGGCAGAGAGTAGCAGTGGCCCTGATAACAAAATCCATAGATCAGGGCGAGCCTTCGAGCATTATTCAGCGGAATGCACACGACCGATTCGGTTTGCAGCTGAAGACGAACCAAACGAACGCCGTACAGCATAATTCTCGAGGGGTTATAGGTTCCCGTACTAGGGATAGGCCGTTCCTCGGTAACCTCGACCAGATTGGTCATCGGCGCCTCTCCTGCTGCCAGCTTATGACAGGTGAGGACTATCCTTCAGTCAAGCCATGAGTCCTCGTGGAAATACCTTGTTTCTCGCAGTGTTCGCGGAAGAGATACTCCCGAAGGAGTGCTTTGCTCATATCAGAGACATCAGCGAAACCCATCCTTTGTGCAAGTGCCTCTGACGACATCGTTTGTATCTGTCCGGGATATGCCAGACGCCAGAACCAGCCGACCAAAGCGGCCGGAGAGATATTGCCTGTCTGCGTTGTCGTTGCCTCCTTTCCCATGTCACGGAGAGCGCGCTGCTTGGCCTCGGCACGCTCGATAAGACGAGCTAGCCAGCCATGAGAGCGCAATGTGCCGATGAGCTGGTTCTGTGCAACATCTCCGAACGCTGCGGCAGTCCAGCGAACGAGCACTTCCTCCTCCAGAAATGTATCCAACTCCTCACGACTGATCCGACTTTGTTCAAGAGCCTCCTCCAGACCCATTCCGCACTCGCGAAGCCATGCTCGGAGCACCTTCTCCTTTTCGTCCGGCTCCGCCCCGTTCCTCCGACGTCGCGCTTCGCGAATAGAGAGGAGACGGTTCAATGCCTCCCGCAGCACGCGGGTGTAATCCGTAGGCACCAATCGAAGTTCGTCGAGGATGTCCTGGACGAGAAGCGCATCGGTCCCGCTTCCGATAACTTGCGGCAAGCCGTGCGCCGCCTCGTAATCAAGGTCCCAGACCTCCGTTCGCTCGAATGTGAATCTTGCCTCGAAGGCGGAAGGATCGATTGCGATGAAATCGCGGATTACGGCCAGCATCTCCAGCGCATCACTATGCTTGCGACTGACTCGACCCGTCGGCAGCCACACTTCGAGGGCATCGAGTTCTGTGCTGTCGAGTTCCGAGATTCGAGATCGGCTGATGAGATCTGACCAGCGCCGATCCGCATAGAACAACTGCTTCGCCATATCGTTGAGGTGGTCCTTTGTCTTTTGACCGATGACACCATCATGAAGCGCAGCCTCGAGCGTAGCCCGAATGTCGACCATCGCTTCGCTGAGCGGCAGAAAACCGAGCCCGGCCGGTCCATGCTCCACGGCCACTTCGTCATCATCCTCGATCAGGCCCGAATGGTAGTCAGCGAAGATGGAGCCGATACCCACCATTCCAAGCGCGCAGAGTTCCGCTGCGCGTAAGGCGCCCATGCTGGCGGCACCGAAAACGTGAACGCCCTGATGCAGGGCCCAGAGAATTTCCTTGTGCCGCACGGCCGGAACAGTTCGGAAGGATCCATCGATGATCGCAATCACGCGGGGTTTCGGGGACATTTCGACGGCCCGCAGAATATCGCCATGCTTGGCAGGTGGCAGGCAGATCGCATCAATCTTTTCACGGACCTCAGCAGCGGAGATGGTCGGGCCGCAGAACACAACTACCCTCATGAGACCCGCTCCATCTGAGCACGGGCGCGGCGTCCCAGGGCGACCTCAAGGCCAAGCAGCCCCTCAAGACCCGGCACTACGACGCGGACGACGGCGGCTGGAATGGAATTGTCTGGTTGAAGGTCGGAAACTATCACATCATTGAGCCCTGCTCTCCGGAGGCGCTCCACGATGTGTTCGATGTCCTCGTCCACAGTCGCGTGATAGGCATGGGGAACATCGTCAAATCTGCAGGCTGCCGCATCCGAGCCAAGGCGTTCACGCCAGCGGGCCAGATCCGTCATATCATCAAACCGTTCATAGAGAGCAGGCCCCACGTCGTCCCGGCTACCCGCAATGATCGTGGCGCGGGATTGGACAGCTTCGAGAACCGCTCGCAGGAGCGCGATCCCCTTGTCGGGGTGACACCCATGTCCTTCGGCAGGCAATGGCATGAGGCCTGGGCCACCATGCCGCTCCATGATGTGGCACTTGAAGGCGGCGATGCCGATATCCGAGGTCAGATCCCATACGGCTACGACGAAACCCCTCCCCGCGATCTGCGACAACACAGCCGCTGCGTCCGGATCGTCAACCGATGTGAGATCGAGGCGCCGACTGTCGATACCGTTCAAATCAAGTGAGAAGAGAACCTGTGCATCACGCTCGATCAGCTCGCAGAGGCCATGGACAAGCGCTTCACGGCGATCATTTCCCGATGCGAGGCCATTCGTGCTCGCCACGAAGTAACCACTGCCGGCGGGCGCCGGAAGGGTGAAATTGGTGTGAACGCACTCGAACGGCAGCCAACAGCTCCTTCCACCGGCCAAGTGCTGCCCCTCGAACCAGAGAATGCGGGTTCCCGCCGAGAAGCGTGCCCCCATGCGGAAGCTGAGACGACTGAAATCCACGGTCTGTCGACCTGCCTGCTGCATCTCACTTGCACAGGCCCAGACCAGAGGCCCATGCGTGCGCTCCGCGCAACGGGTCTCAATCGCTTCCATGACCGCGGAGACTTTCGCGGCTGTTCGATCCAATCCCTTGCCCTGGAAGGTGATATTCGAGCGTGAACCAGGACGAATAGCGACGGCGACGGGAAGCCCGATGGAATCGAGGCCCGTGATATCCGCAATGCGGGTGATGCCGAATGCTCCGAAGAAGGGACGCAACCGGTCCAAGGTCTCCCTTGGCTCGACTGCGCGATGTGTTCCTGACCGATAGGCTTTCGACAGCGCCGCCTCGCTCGAAGGACATTCGGTCTCGTTGGCTGTCGCGGCGAAGGTCTTGCTCATGCAATTCTCCGCAGCCGGCCAAGAAGTTCCATCGCCACGGCTTTATCCCGTGTCGCCGTTGCCTCGGGTATTCTCGCAAGAGCAGTTTCTAACTGTGAAACGCCCGGCCCTCTCAGGTCTGTATCTGCGAGAACAGCCGCCCGGCTGGTCGCGGCACGCAGGAGAAGGGCGTTCGCATTCTGGGATTCTGCAGCCGCGATAGCCTCGTCATAACAGCGAAGAGCCTCCTCCCCGCGGCCTAAAGAGGTGAGAAGATCGCCCTTCCGTCGCAGAATTTCCGCGATCCAGTAGCGCAAGCCGGTGTCAGACGCGATGCTGATGGCTTCCTCGATCACCTCAAGTCCGTGAGAAAATTCGCCTGCAAGTTCATAGGCTTCGGCAAGCATCTCCAGGTAGGCGGGGAAATCCTCCTGCGTGCCGATGATCCTCTGGGTCTCGAGACCACGCTCGATCGACGCAATGCCTTCGGTAAGAGCGCCGCTCAGCGATGCCGCCCATCCACCGAAGATCTCTGCCTTCGCAGCAATGTCCCGGAAGCTCAATTTCTCCGCGAAATGATACATGCGCAAAGCCCGGTTCCTCACGGACTCCACGTCACGGCGATAATGAAGGAGATTGATTTCAGCCTCTTCGAAATGGGTCTTGCTGCCAAGATGATCGAGCATTGCAGCGTGGCGGGCACAGGCTTTGATGATGGCCAGAGAACGTCTGGGGAACCCCTGCAGCCAAAGGGACAGCGCCTGTTCGCCTAAACCACAGACCTTCGGATCATGGCCGCCATAGAGAATGGCGTCGTGCCGGTGTTCCACTGCATCATACAGGGCAAGCCCTTCCTTGATATGCTCGCAGCATTTTTCCTGCTCCCCCAGCATGAAGAGCGTCGCCCATTGGCAGTGATGAGCCTGCAGAGCCAGATGAGGATCCGCAAGATCCTGGACGATGGCCGAGAGTTGATCAGCGCGCTCGTGCATGGCTTTGAAATCCGGAGACGTGCGCCACCATCCCCAATATGCCGTGAAGCGACGTTGATCGGTCGGAAGACCGTCTGAAAGAGCAATGGCCTGTCGATAAAGCTCCTGGACCTCATCGGCGCCAGGGCCAACACTGGAAATCAGGAGCGGCCCGAGAGCAAGGCAGATGTCGAGTTCGATCTCGTCCCGTCCCTCTCCCGGCTCAAGATCGGTGCAGAGGGCGAGAGCCCGTCTCAGCAGACTGATGGCCTCGAGATTAGCGGACCGTAACGCGGCACGTTGACCGGCGAGCCGGAGCTGAACGATAGCCTCGCGGGGCATGCCGGCCTCGGTGAAATGACGCGCAAGGATTTCTGGCTCGGCGGCGGCCGCTTCCAGAAGATGGGCCAACCGTCGGTGGATTCTCCGACGAGTAGCCTTCACCATGCTGTCATAGGCGCATTGCTGCAGGAGAGCATGCCTGAAGCTGTAGGAATGCTCTGGCACGTCGTGCTCGGGAGCGATCACACCGCGTTCGTACAACCGGGTGAGACCGGCATTGAGCTCCTCTTCATCGAGCTGCGTCGCCTCCTGGAGCAGATTGCGCGGAAACCTTCGTCCGATCGCGCTTGCCACTTGTGCAAGCTGCTTGCCGGACCCGGACTGATCGAGGCGCGCTGCCAGCACATCCATCAGCGATATGGGCAATTCGCTTGTTTGCCCGGGACCCGGCTGCTGTTCCTTCGCCGCCTGCTGCTCCAAAAACGTTCGTGTCAACTCTTCCAGGAAGAAGGGATTACCCTCGGAGCGGTCGATAATGTGCTTTAGTTCGGCATCCGGAACATGGGATGAACCGGCGATGTACCTGACAAGAGCAGTGGCCTCCTGTTCCGCCAAGGGCGAGAGCTCAATTCTCATCAGATGCCGTGCGTCTGATGGTTCAAGAGCGGTAAAGGTTGGACGCGCTGTCGCGATCAGGAAAACGGGCAGGTCCACGATTCGGGAAATCAGTCGGTCCAGCAGCTCCAGCGAACTCGGATCTATCCACTGCACATCCTCGACGATGATCACGAGAGGGCCTCGAGCGGTCAGGCGCGCGATGATCTCGATCAGAACCGTAAAGGTCTCTTCCTTGATCTGCTCCGCTTTGTCCTGCAGCCCGACCTCCCCCCTCTCCTCCTGAAGCGGGAAAATAACCCCCATGAGGATGGGGGCTGCATTCGACATGGGAGGAACCGGGAGATTAAGAAGGCGGTTCAGCCTCTCCTTTGGAAGATGATGAAGCCGTCCCGTGCGCATCAGCAAGGCCCGTTCGAGAAAGGTCTTAACGGGATGGAGCGGTGTCGACACATGGAGGGGCGAACATTGGAAGCTGAAAACGAAGGTGGCATCGTGGCCCAAGCTCACGCGGACCTCGGCTGCGACACGTGATTTTCCGATGCCAGGATCACCAGCGAGGAGAATAGTCTGCCCCTGCCCGTTCTGCACGCATTGCCATCGTTGCGATATGGCTGCGAGTTCGGCCCCCCTGCCGAGAAAGGGCGTGTCGCCCCGTGAATGAAACCCCTCGAAACGCGTTTGCGGCCGCCGAGCACGCAGGACCGTCCAGGCCTGCTGCAACTGAGAGAAACCGGCCAGCTGCAACTCCTGGCGCTGACCGAAGCGGAACATGGCGCCGACGAGCCGACGCGTCGCTTCGCTGACAAGAACGGAGTTCGGTGCTGCCGCATTCTGAAGGCGGGCGGCAAGATGGGGCGCGATGCCAACGACCTCATCGGTCCCGAAGCCCCGATCCCCCGCCATATCGCCTGCCACGACCCTGCTCGTGGCGATGCCGACACGCACGCTCAATGCGACCCTGCCGCCATCTCCTACAGGGCTGAGATGAGTGCATCTTTCTATGATGGCGAGGCCTGCCTGGATAGCCCGTTCGGCCGCATTCTCATAAGCCGTGGGATAGCCGAAATAGGCCATCCCGCCATCGCCAATGTACCGGTTGACCTTGCCCCCAAACTCCTCAACCGCGGCAGTGCACATTCGGTGGAAGCCCTGGAGGAGTTCGTGCATGTCCTCCGGATCGAGCCGCTCGGCGAGCTGGGTCGAGCCGACGAGATCGTAGGCGAGCGCAGTGACTTGCCGTCTCTCAGCCGTACTTGCCAATTGCGCCGTTGGGACGTGCTGTGGCATCCGCTGCGACCCCGTTGCGGCGCAATATAGCACGATTCATTCAGCAGGTGTCAGGCGGCTCATTCTTAGAGAGCCGTGTCGAACGAGCTTAAGATTTAAGGATGAATTCAGAGGCCGAAGGAGTATCGAGACTGGCTTGGAAGTGCTGTAGCCCTGGAGATCAGAGCTTTTAGAATCCGCCTGAAGCTTCGAGGCCATAGACCTTCAAGCCAAAAAACTAGCGCATTTCGTCTAGGTGATCAGCAGGAATTATTGCCGACCTGGGCCGCCCGCCAGCAGGAAAGTGCGTCCAGGGAACGACTCGGAACGGCGGCAGCGGTGCGGCACAACGCGCTACACCGCTGCCTTGAGGCTTAGATGGATTCCTTGAGATCCTTCGCAGCGCGGAAGGCGATCTTCTTCGAAGCCTTGATCTTCACGGGCTCGCCGGTTTGCGGGTTGCGGCCCATGCGAGCGGCGCGCTTGCGAACCTGCAGGATGCCGAGGCCGGAGAGGCGGATCTTCTCACCCTTCTTTAGGCTCTTGGCGATGAAGTCGATGACCTGGGTCATCATCTCGTTCACCTGGCGCTTCGGAAGCTCGTGGGCTTCGGACAGCGCCTCTGCGATGTGACGCAGCGTCAGGATACCGTTCGTTGTTGCCGGACCCTTGGCAGGCTTCTTCACGGCTGCCTTCGCCGTGGTCTTGGAGGCGGCTGCCTTAGCGGGCTTCTTGGCAACGGCCTTAGCAGCCGTCTTGGCGGTGGTCTTCTTTGCTGCGGTCTTTGTAGCTGCGGCCTTGCGGGCCGGGGCTTTCTTCGTTGCTGCTTTTGCCACTGGAAACTCCTTTCGAGGCCATGCACATACTGAATAGCATTATCTGCATAGTGCTTGGGAACAAAGTTCCAAGTTGTCAGAATCGTGTTTCCACAAGGCAAATGTCGCAAAAACACGTCAACAACCTTAGTTGATGGCATTAGAGGCCGGTAGAGCCCGCCGAGATGCCCATGATCAGGGCTCAAGACCCTTTTCCATCATGATGGGCCCGAGAGCTTTCCCGTCGGAGGTCAGAATCACTGACTGCATCGGACAGGCCAAGCTGAAACGCCCGGTGTGCAACCGCCGTTAAGTGAGCAGGACACGCAATCCGCGATTGGCTTACATGGAGAAGCACCGATGCGTATCAGCATGAAGACCACTCTTGTTGCAGCGACCTTGATATTCCCGACGCTGGCCCTGGCTGAGACTGGAGGTGCCGCAGCGGGAGCGGCGGCCGGAGGCGCGGCTGGCGCCGCAGTTGGAGGCCCCGTTGGAGCAGCGGTCGGCGCCGGCGTCGGCGGTGCCGTTGGCGGCGCGGCTTCCGGCCCGGATCAGCAGAATGTCACGATTGAACATCGGGATGTCGGCACCACAGGAAACGTCGGATGCTCGACGACCACAGAGCAACAGACCGATGTGACGGGCACGACGACAAAGCGGGAGACCAACTGCTGAGCATACGCTAGTGAGGCGGCGCTTATCATAGCGCCGCCCTGCAATCGTCAGCTCGCGATCTTGCCGCCGAGCTCGTCCTCAATGTGCTGGCGGATGATTTCGTCGAAACTCTTCTCTGCCTGGAAGCCAAGGCTCTCGGCGCGACTGGCGTCGAAGCGGCGCGCCCATCCGGACACCATACGCATGATGTCCGGATCAGGCTCACGGCGGATTCGCGCGGCCACTTTCTCACCTGCTATGCGCCGCAGAGCATCGATTTGCTCCGCTACGGTCACCGAGACGCTCGGCATCGTCAGATTGCGCCGGGGACCGATCTTCGCAGTGTCAATGGTGGCCGCATGCATGAGGAAGCCAACGGCGGAGCGCGGCGACGCATGGGCATGTCGCACATCCTCCGGCACTGGCAACACAGCCTCCTGCCCGCTCAAGGGCTCGCGAATGATGCTCGAGAAAAAGCCTGAGGCCGCCTTGTTGGGCCTGCCCGGCCTGACGCAGATCGTCGGCAGACGGATGCTGATGCCATCGAAGAACCCGCGCCTTGTGTAATCAGCCAGAAGCAACTCACCGATGGCCTTTTGCGTGCCGTAGCTCGTGAGCGGCGTAAGGAAGAATTCATCACCAATCGCCTCCGGGAACGGAGCTCCAAAGACGGCGATGGACGATGTGAAAACGAGGCGCGGGCAATAGCCGTCACCAATATGACGAATGGCATCGAACAGATAGCGTGTTCCGTCGAGGTTGATCCGGTAACCCTTCTCCAGATCAGCTTCGGCCTCGCCGGACACGATGGCGGCGAGATGGAAGATGACGTCGGGCCGGCTTGCCACGAGCTTCTCCGCCTCACCCGGTTGGGAGAAATCAGAGGTGAGTGTTGAAATCTCGAAGGGGGCCTTTGGCGCCTGGGGCTCCACCACGTCATGCAGCACCATGTGGGTGATGGCCTGCCCGTTCAGCTGGCCTTCCTTGATGAGCCGCTCGGTGAGCTTGCGGCCAACCATACCGGCCGCCCCGAGAATGAGAATCTGCATCGGTCAAAAACTTCGTTCAAAAACCCCGGCGCAGCGAAGACCGGGAACAGACGGAAAGGACAGGCAAATTGCCCGGGGCGTCAGCACCCCGGGCAGTCTCGTGAGGCTCGGATCAGGATGCCTTACTTTTTGCGCATCTTGTCGAGTTCATCCTGCATCATCTTCACCGTCTCCGGGCCGATGGTGGAGGCGTGCTTTTCCCATACGGACTTGGCCTGCTCGCGCATGCGGTTCGCCTCCTGCTCGTTGAGCTCGTTGACGACGACGCCAGCGCCCTTGATCTTCTCGAGCGAGGCCTGACCCAGCTCGCGGGAGACCTTGCGCTGCTCGTCGCGGCCCACAACGGCGCATTCCTTCAGGGCCGCCTGCTCATCCTTCGACAGCCCGTCCCACAGCTTCTTGGAGTAGAGAACCAGGAACGGCGTATAGGCGTGGCGGGTGACCGACAGATATTTCTGCACCTCGTAGAACTTCGAGGTGTCGATGGTCACGAACGGGTTCTCCTGACCGTCGATGGCCTTGGTCTCGAGAGCCGTGAACACCTCGCCGAAGGCCATCGGCACGGCGTTCGCACCCATGTTCTTGAACGTGTCGAGGAACACGTTGTTCTGCATGACGCGGACTTTCAGACCCTTGAAGTCCTCCCACTTCTCCACCGGGCGGCGGGAGTTCGTGAGATTGCGGAAGCCGTTTTCCCAATAAGCCAGATTGACGAGGCCGACGGTCTCGAGCTTGCCGTTGATGTAGTTTCCGAACGGACCGTCAAGGATGGTGTCGGCCTCCTTCTCGTTGGCGAAAAGGAACGGCAGATCGAAGACGCCGAGATCAGGCAGGATGCCGATGAGCGGCGAACTCGAGGTGACGACCATCTCCTGCGTACCCGAACGCAGCGCTTGCGTCGCCTGGAGGTCACCACCCAGAGCGTTGCCCCAGAAGCCCTGGACCTTCAGCTTGCCGCCGGACTTGTCGGCGAGACAGGCTCTGAACTTCTCGACGCCCTTGCCGTTGGGATGGTCCTCATTCACGCCATTCGACAGGCGGATATTGCGCTCCGTGAACTGCGCAGCGGCCGGCACTGCGGACAGGACCGTCATGGCGACGCCTGCGGCGAGTGCGAGTTTCAATGATTTCATGGTGGTTTCCTCTCTCGGTTCTTCTTTCCCCTCTGCTCACCGCCCCCGCAGCCATGACAGGGGCACCATCACCAAATCCGGGAAGATGATGAGCAGGACGAGCACTATGAGCTGCGCGATCAGGAAGGGATTGACCCCCTTGATCACAGCTCCCATCGGGACGCGGGCGACGCCACTCACCACATTGAGCACGATGCCCACCGGCGGCGTAATCAGCCCGATCGCATTGTTGATGATGAACAGGACGCCGAAATAGACCGGATCGATCCCTGCCTGCTTGACGATAGGCATGAGAACCGGCGTCAGGATCAGCACCGTCGGCGAGAAGTCCAAGGCGGTACCGACAATGACGACCAGGAACATCAGGGCGAACATGAGCAGGGTCTTGTTGCCCATGAGCGGCTGAATGAGACCGCTGATTTCACCTGGGATGTTCGCCTGAGTGATAAGCCAAGCGGAAACCAGGGCTGCCGCCACGAGGAACATCACCACGGCCGTCGTCTTGGCGGCTGTCAGGAAGATGCCATAGAGCATCGACAGCTTCAGTTCGCGATAAACGAACATGCCGATGATCAGCGCATAAACTGCCGCCAGCACGGCCGCTTCCGTCGGCGTAACGATGCCCCATTTGATCCCGCCAAGGATCATCACGGGCATTAGCAAAGCGAAAAAGCCATCGACAAACGCCTTCCCTCGCTCGCGCATGCTGGTGCGAGGGGTGGTCTTCAGCTTGTCTCGCCGGCTGACAATCCACCACGCAGCGACGAGAGAGAGTCCCATCATCACGCCAGGGGCAACACCTGCCAGGAACAGCTGCGAAATCGACACATTGGCGGCAACGCCGAAGACGATGAAGCCAATGGAGGGCGGGATCACCGGCGCAATGATACCGCCAGCGGCGATGAGGCCGGCCGAGCGCGGGATATCATAGCCTGCATTGCGCATCATCGGGATCAGGATGGCGGCAAGCGCCGCCGTATCCGCGGCAGCCGAGCCTGACAGCGCGGCGAGAATCAGTGCCGCGACAATGGCGACATAACCAAGCCCGCCATGGATATGCCCCAGGCACGCAAGGGCGAAATTGACGATGCGCTTCGACAAGCCGCCGACATTCATAATCTCGCCGGCGAGCAGGAAGAACGGAACGGCCAGAAGCTGGAAGTTGTCCGCGCCGATGATCATGTTCTGCGCCACGATCTGGCTGTCGAAGTTGCCGAGCCAGAGCATGAGCGCCAGCGCGCAAACGATGAGCGTGAAGGCAATCGGCATGCCGAGTGCCATGGCCCCAAGCAGGGAGACGAGAAAAACGACGATCGTCACTCGAGACGCTCCCTCAAGGCATGGGCTTCATCATCACTGTAGTCACCGGCGAACGCCCGGAGCTCATGCTCGCTGATTCGACCGGTCAGCACGCGCAGAATTCTGAACAGGGCCATCAGCCCAAGGCCGAGGCTCGTAAAGTAGCCGACGCCGTAAACCCAGAGCATGGAGATTTCAGTGATGGGCGCGTAGTTTGTGGCGTTGATCTCTGCCTGCAGCCAGGTTCCCCAGAAGAAAACGGCACAACAGACGATCACGAAGATATCGGACAGGACCATGCAGACCTTGCGGCCGTTATCGCCGAGCTTGGCCACCAGGGTCTCGACACCCAGATGCGCGTTCTCACGTCCAACCACCACGGCGCCGATGAAGGTCAACCAGACAAAGCAGAAGCGCGACAGCTCTTCGGAAATGTCGATGCCCGTATCGAAGAGATAACGCAGCACGACGTTGCCAAAGACCATGACAACCATGGCGGCCAATAGAAGGACCATGAGTCCCTCTAGGCCCTTGAAAAAGAAGGCCCCAACTCTGTTCACATTTCCTCCACCTGCTTTGCCGGTTCGCCATTATTCTGTTCGCCAAGGCTGATTAATCAAGTCAGCCCCCCAGCGAAGTTGTTCCCGTGCCCAAGCATCAGTCTGTCGAGCGCATCTTGAGCAGATGAGCGCATCTTACGCAAGGATCTCTAGAGTAAGACTTCCACAGGAGCTTTCACCCTCTTCTCTCCGGCAATCCTCTTGCTGGCAATGGAACAAGGGCCGCCATGCGAGCAACACGAAGCGTTTCTTTGTTTCATATTATACTTATGGCTACCTGACTGCCTTCCCCTCGTCAGTGGATATCATGAAGGCTGCATGCATATGGATTGCACAACGAATGGGCAGCAACTCACTTCTGCCCACAGGCCACGATCTAGAGGCTTAGCCATAAGAGGATCCCATGAAGATCATCCGCGTCGAAACCATCCGGCTTCAGGAATTCGCGAACATTATCTGGGTTCGCCTCCACACAGACGAAGGACTTATCGGCCTCGGAGAAACCTTCATGGGAGCTGCTGCGGTGGAAGCGTATATTCACGAAACCGTTGCGGCAAAGCTGATCGGCCGCGATCCGCTCCAGATCGAAGGCATCAATCGCGATCTTCAGAACTATCTCGGTTGGCGTTCCGCGGGAGTTGAAACGCGCGGCAACTCGGCCATCGATATCGCGCTGTGGGACATCTTCGGCAAGGCGCATGGCAGGCCCATCTGCGACATGCTCGGCGGCCGCTCGCGCGACAGGATCCGGGTATACAACACCTGTGCCGGTTATCGATACATTCGCGACAGCCGCGCTCAAAAAGTCGCGAACTGGGGCATTGGACAGGCAGAGGGCGACTACGAGGATCTCGAAGCCTTTCTGCATCATGCCGACGATCTGGCCCACTCGCTGCTGGAGCAAGGCATCACCGGAATGAAGATCTGGCCGTTCGACGTCGCAGCGGAGCGCAGCCAGGGCTATGACATTTCCCCTGACGAGCTACGAACTGCGCTCGAACCCTTTGCCAAGATCCGCAAGGCCGTCGGCGACAAGATGGATATCATGGTGGAGTTCCATTCTCTTTGGAGCCTGCCGATGGCCAAGAAACTGGCCGGCGCTCTTGCGGAGTTCAACACCTATTGGCACGAGGATCCCTTCCGTCTCGACAATATCGGCGACCTGAAGGAGTACGCGCAGCACTCGAAGGCGTGGGTCTGCGCCTCGGAGACATTGTCCTATACACATGCCTTCCGTGAGTATCTCGAAACCGGCGTTGCAGGCGTTGCCATGCTCGACCTGTCCTGGTGCGGTGGCCTCACGGAAGCCCGGAAGATCGCAGCCTTGGCTGAAGCGTGGCATGTCCCGGTTGCCCCTCACGATTGCACAGGCCCGGTTGTCTATGCCGCCTCGTGCCATTTCTCGCTGCATGCCCGCAACGCGCTCATCCAGGAAAGCGTCCGCGCGTTCTATACAGGCTGGTATACCGAGCTCGTGACGGAGCTGCCGACAGTCTCCAAGGGAGAAGTGACAGTGAACATGAAGCCGGGTCTCGGACTTGAACTATTGCCGGATCTCTGGAAACGGCCGGATGCCATCGTGCGTATGACCGACGCCGCCTGATCGTGCCCTGCCCGATTGCCCTCTCCGCAGTTTCAAAACGTGAATTCAATGAGCAATGTAATTGAAGCTCTCGTCACCGCCCTCGGACCTCAGGTTCGTCTCGGGACCGACATCCCCACCCGCAACCATACCGATGCAAGCGGTTTGCAGCCCATTGCCCCGCAGGCCCTGATCCTTCCGCAGACCACGGAAGATGTCGCGACGGCGCTGCGGATCTGCCACGGGCATCGCCAGCCCGTGGTGACCCAGGGCGGTTTGACGGGCCTTGCAGGCGGCGCTCACCCCCAAAGCGGCGAGATTGCGTTGTCGCTTGAGCGCATGACCGGAATCGAGGAGATCGATCCGGCCAGCGCCACACTGACGGCTCTCGCAGGCACCCCTCTCGCGATTGTGCAGCAGGCTGCCGAGGATGCGGGTTTTCTCTGTGGCATTGATCTCGGGGCGCGTGGCAGCTGCACGATCGGTGGCAATATCGCCACGAATGCAGGCGGCAATCAGGTACTGCGCTACGGCATGGCCCGGCGCAATACGCTCGGTTTGGAGGCAGTGCTCGCGGATGGCACCGTCGTCCGCTCGCTCAACAAAATGTTGAAGAACAACGCCGGGTACGACTGGACGCAACTCTTCATCGGCAGCGAGGGAACCCTGGGTGTCATCACCCGCGTCGTGATCGGCCTTCATCCGAAGCCTCAAGGCATGCAAACGGCGCTGTGCGCCGTCAGCAGCTTCGATGATGCCCTTGCGGTATTGCGCAGGTTCCAGCAATCCTACCCGGGACGGCTGCTCGTCTTCGAGGCCATGTGGCGGGAATTTATGACGGTCGCGACACGAATCTGCGGTCTGCCGCCCGCATTCGAGGAAGAGCACGACCTGACGCTTCTGATCGAGGCCGATATGGGGGAAGAGCCCGCAGGAAGCGAAGCCTTCTCCACCCTTTTGGGCGACTTCTACGAGCAGGAGCTCATCAAGGATGCCGTCGTCGCCCAATCGCGGGCTGACCGCAACCGCTTCTGGGGCTATCGGGAAACGCCTTACGAATACGGCCGCTTCCTGCCGGAGGAAATTCGCTTCGACGTCAGCGTGCCTCTTGACCGCATGAAGGAGGCGCTGGACCATCTGCGCCAAGAGATGCCCCGGCAATATCCGGACGCGGTCTGGGTCGTGTTCGGTCATGTGGCCGACAGCAACATCCATATCAACGTGGCCCTCAAGGACATGACGAGCGACACCAAGAAAGGCGTTCAGAATCTCGTCTATGACATGGTCTCAAGCCTCGGCGGCTCGATCTCGGCCGAGCACGGCATTGGGCGCATCAAGCGGCCCTATCTTAATCGAAGCCGCACCGAGCCCGAGCTCGCCCTGATGGCCAAGATCAAGCAGACCCTCGATCCGGAAGGGATCCTCAACCCGGGACGCGTGCTCTGAACGGCGCCTCCATACCCTACGGAGACCGCAAAGCATCCGATACGCAGAGGAACGCGGCATGCGCGCGATGGTGATCACTCAGTTTGGCGGCCCGGACGCATTCAAGCCGCAGGAGCCGGAGCGCCCGGCTCTGGGGCCAGGAAGGTCCTCGTGCGGGTCGTGGCCTTCGGCACCAACCCTGTCGATGCGAAGATCCGACAAGCGGGCTCCTGGGCTCAAATTCCCTTGCCGTCCGTGCCCAGTTATATGACTTGGTATCTCTATCGTAAGCTTGTCGCTTAGAGGGCAGACGCCTTCCCGAAAAAGGCCGGCAAACAGCCGGCCTTTTTGACAATGAGATCAGAGCTTCCTGTCTTAGACCCAGCCGCCGTCGACCAGGTAGGTCTGGGCCGACATGGCACTTGAATCGTCCGAGCCGAGGAACAGGGCAAAGTTGGCGATGTCCTGCGGCACGAGCTTGCGCTTCACGCACTGGCGCTTCAGCAGCTCCTTCTCGCCTTCAGGCGTGAGCCAAAGGTCGATCTGGCGCTGGGTCATGATCCAACCCGGCACGATGCAGTTCACGCGGATGTTCTTGGAGCCCAGCTCACGGGCCAAGGCGCGCGTGAGGCCGACCACGGCCGATTTGGCGGTCTTGTAGGCAGCGAAGGAATCGTCACTCACCATGTAGCTGGTCGAGCCCATGTTGATGATCGAGCCGCCACCCGCCTTTTCCATATCCGTCAGCACGGCCTGAGCGGCAAAGAACTGATGGTCGAGATTGGTGGCGAAGCGCTCGCGCCAGTATTCCGGGGTCACCTGATCGATGGTGTGACGATCATCGCGGGCGGCGTTGTTGACGAGAACGGTGACAGGGCCGAGCCTTTCGCTGGCGCGGCGGATTGCGGCCTGAAGAGCCGGGATGTCGCGCACGTCGTTATGCTCGAAATGAACCCGCTCTCCGAGTTCCTTCGCCAGGGCCTCGCCGGCTTCGGCATTGTAGTCGAGGATAGCGACCTTGCTGCCTTGAGCATGGAAGGACCGCACGATGCTCTCGCCGATGCCGCTGGCGCCGCCGGTGATGAGGATCGTCTTGCCCTTCAAGGAGCCGTAAATCGTCTGGGTCATGGAACTCTCGTTTCGTCTGAGACAGTCTTGGCGTTGCAGAGCTCATGCCCTGCAACGCCAAGATACTAGGATCTTTGGCTTACTCGCTGCCCTTGGTCTTGGGCACGTAGGGTCCGTTACCGTCGAAGACGTAGGCTGTCTTCACCGTGGTGTAGAACTCCTGCGCGTAGCGGCCCTGCTCGCGCGGACCATAGGACGACCCCTTCCGGCCGCCGAACGGCACATGGTAATCCACGCCCGCCGTCGGCAGGTTCACCATCACCATGCCGGCTTCCGCATGGCGCTTGAAGTGGCCGGCATATTTCAGGCTGGTGGTGCAGATACCCGAGGACAGGCCGAATGGCGTGTCGTTGGCAAGGTCGAGCGCCTCGTCGTAGTCCTTCGCCCGAATGACAGTGGCCACGGGACCGAAGATTTCCTCGCGCGCCACGCGCATCTTATTGTCCACTTCCGTGAACAGAGCCGGCGACAGGTAGAAGCCGGGCGCATCGCGCTTCAGGAGTTCACCACCCGCCGCAAGCTTGGCGCCCTCCTCCTGACCGATCTTGATATACTTGAGATCTTGGTCGAGCTGGCTCTGATCCACCACCGGGCCGATATGCGTGCCGCTTTTCAGCGCGTCATCAATCACCAGTCCCTGCATCCTCTCCTGCATCGCAGCCACGAAGCGATCATGGATGCCCGCCGTCACGATCAGGCGTGAGGAGGCCGTGCAGCGCTGGCCGGTGGAGAAGAACGCGCTGTTGATGGCGCATTCGACCGCAACCTTCAGGTCGGCGTCGTCGAGCACGATCATCGGGTTCTTGCCGCCCATCTCGAGCTGAATCTTCTTCATCGGGTCGACCGAGATGCAGGTCTGAGCGATCCTACGCCCGGTCGGCACCGAACCGGTAAAGGAGATGGCTGAGACCTTGGGGCTCTGCAGCATCGCTTCGCCGACCACCGAGCCCTTGCCCATCACCAGGTTGAACACGCCGGCCGGCACGCCGGCACGAATGATGATCTCGGACAGAGCATGCGCGGAGGCCGGCACCAGCTCGGCCGGCTTGAACACCACCGTGTTGCCGTAGGCGAGCGCCGGCGCAATCTTCCAGGCCGGAATGGCGATAGGGAAGTTCCAGGGGGTGATGAGGCCAACCACGCCTACCGGCTCACGGGTGATCTCGACATCGATGGCCGGACGCACGGACGGCACCTTGTCGCCGGCCAGACGCAGGCACTCGCCGGCGAAGAATTGGAAGATCTGGCCGGCGCGGGTCACCTCGCCGATGCCCTCCGGCAGGGTCTTGCCCTCTTCGCGGGAGAGCAGACGGCCGAGCTCCTCCTTGCGCGCGAGGATCTCATCGCCCACGGCTTTGAGGATATCGTGACGCTGCTGGATGGTGGAATGGGACCAGGCCGGGAACGCCGCATAGGCCGCGTCGATGGCGGCCTCAGCCTCGGCCGCCGAGGCGCGGGCGAACTCGCCGATCACGTCATTGGTGTTGGACGGATTGAGGTTCGGGCTCGCTTCGGACGCGCCGACCCACTCACCCGCAATGTAATTCTTCGTCATCAGCATTTCTCCGTTCCGTATGCAGGCTCAAGTATACCCTGCCCGCTGACAGGCAAGGAGGCTAAGCTGCGCCTTTCAGGGCTTGAGCTCCCGCCAAGAAGCGAGGGCTCCCGTGTTACTTCTTTCGATTATATACGTCGAGGGATACGGCTGCGAGCAGCACCAGGCCCTTGATGACCTGCTGATAGTCGATTCCGATGCCAAGAATCGACATGCCGTTATTCATGACACCCATGACGAAGGCGCCGATCACCGCACCCGTGACCTTGCCGACACCGCCTGTGGCGGAGGCGCCACCGATGAAGACGGCCGCGATCACGTCAAGCTCGAATCCGAGACCGGCCTTGGGTGTCGCTGTGTTGAGGCGCGCTGCGAAGATGAGACCGGCAAGACCAGCGAGCACGCCCATGTTCACGAAGGTCAGGAAGGTCAGGCGCTCGGTCTTGATGCCCGAGAGCCGCGCCGCCTTCTCGTTGCCACCCAGCGCGTAGATACGCCGTCCGATCGTCGTGCGATTGGTCACGAAGGCATAAAGGATGATCAGCACCGCCATGATGACCAGCACGTTCGGCAGGCCGCGATAGGTCGCCATCAGATAGCAGAACGCAACCACGAGCAGAGCGAGAAGCACGTTCTTGGCCACGAACAGGCCGAAAGGCGCGGTCTCCACATCGTGCTTCATCTGATTCGCACGGCTGCGAATGCTGAAATAGACGATAGCGACGACGCTCGCGACGCCGATGAAGAGCGAGGTGTAATTGAACCCTTCGCCGCCGAAGAAATCGGGAATGAAGCCGGAGCTCAGGCGCTGGAAGACGACCGGGAACGGACCGACGGACATGCCGCCGAGAAGAGCCAAAGTCAGCCCCTTGAACACGAGCATGCCAGCGAGCGTGACGATGAAGGACGGCACCTTGAAATAGGCCACCCAATAGCCCTGAGCCGCGCCGATCAGGCCACCCACGATTAAGCAGGCGATGGTGGTCGTCACGGGGTCGAAGCCCCACTTCACCATCATCATGGCAGCCAACCCGCCGACAAAGCCGACAATGGAGCCGACCGACAGGTCGATATGCCCGGCCACGATCACCAGCAGCATGCCGAGCGCCATGATGACGATATAGCTGTTCTGCAGAACCAGGTTCGTAAGATTGAGCGGCCGCAGCAGGGTACCGTCCGTCGTGACCTGAAAGAACAGCATGATCACAAGGAGCGCAAGCAACATGCCGTAGTCGCGGAAGTGGGTCTTGATGAACTCCAGCCACGACGTCTTTTGCTGGGGAACGTGAAGCTCGTCAGCCGTTCTCGTATCCATCTCAGCGTCTCCCCGACTTGACGATAGCGTGCATGATTTTTTCCTGTGAGGCCTCGGCGACGTCGAGTTCGGCGATCAGAGAGCCCTCGTTCATCACGTAGATCCGATCGCACATTCCGAGCAGTTCCGGCATCTCGGAGGAGATCATGAGGACGCCTTTGCCGGCATCCGCCAGGCCGTTGATGATCGTGTAAATTTCGTATTTGGCACCCACGTCGATGCCACGGGTCGGCTCGTCCAGAATGAGGATCTCCGGATCGGAGAAGAGCCATTTGCTCAAGACGACCTTCTGTTGATTGCCGCCCGACAGGTTCACCGTTTCCTGGAACACGTTGGGCGAGCGGATCCGCATCTTGGTGCGGTAGTCATTGGCAACCGCAAGCTCGCGAATGTCGTCGATGACAAGATTTTTAGCGACACCCTTGAGGTTTGCCAGGGAGATATTCTTGCGAATGTCCTCCTCGAGAACCAAGCCATAGGTCTTGCGATCCTCAGTGGCGTAGGCAATGCCGTTCGCGACGGCTTTTTCCACCGTGCTGACGTCGATCTCCTCACCATGCAACAGGACGCGGCCCGAGATGTTCTGGCCATAGCTGCGACCGAAGAGGCTCATGGCGAACTCGGTTCGCCCTGCCCCCATAAGACCTGCAATGCCGACGATCTCGCCGCGGCGAATGTTCACGTTGACGTTCTTGACGACCTGCACGTTCGAATGGAGCGGATGATGGGCCGACCAGTTCTCGACCTGGAACATGATCTCCCCGATCTGGGACTCACGCTTCGGGTAGCGGTCTTCCATGGTGCGGCCGACCATGCCGCGAATGATCCGGTCCTCGCTGATTTCCCCGGCGTGGCAATCCAGAGTCTCGACAGTGCTGCCGTCGCGAAGGACCGTGATGGAATCCGCAACTTTCGTAATCTCGTTGAGCTTATGGGAAATCAGGATCGACGAGATCCCCTGCGCCTTGAACTGCAAAAGCAGGTTCAGGAGCGCATCGCTATCCTTCTCGTTCAAGCTCGCCGTCGGCTCGTCCAGGATCAGCAGCTTGACCTTCTTGGACAAGGCCTTGGCGATCTCGACAAGCTGCTGCTTGCCGACACCGATATTGGTGACGAGCGTTTCCGGGGATTCATTGAGCCCTACGATCTTGAGCAACGCCTTGGTGCGCGAAAAAACCGCCGACCAGTCGATCACACCGAACTTGGCCTGCTCGTTCCCGAGAAAGATGTTTTCCGCAATCGACAGGAGCGGCACCAGAGCCAGCTCCTGGTGAATGATGATGATGCCGAGTTCTTCGCTGTCCGCGATCCCCTTGAAGCGCCGCTCCTGACCTTCATAGACGATCTCGCCGGAATAGGAGCCGTGCGGGTACACGCCGCTTAGGACCTTCATCAAAGTCGATTTTCCCGCGCCGTTCTCTCCAACAAGCGCATGGATTTCACCGGCCTTGACGGTGATGTTGACGTTGTCGAGCGCTTTTACGCCCGGAAACGTCTTGGAGATCCCTCGCATCTCAAGGATCGCATTCATCGCTTAAACCTCAGGCAACTCAAGAAACGGGCCCCACGCCCTTTCAGAAGAGCAAGGACCCCGCGCGGGTACGCAGGGCCCGTTTCCGGTTCAAGAGCTTACTTGAACTGGTCTTCCTTGTAGTAGCCGCTGCCGACCAGAACTTCCTTCCAGTTCGAGGCATCGACGCTCACCGGCTTCAGCAGGTAAGCGGGAACGACCTTCACGCCGTTCTCATAGGTCTTGGTGTCGTTCACCTCAGGCTGCTTGCCCGACAGAACGGCATCGACCATGTTTGCCGTAACCTTGGCGAGCTCGCGGGTATCCTTGAACACCGTGGAGGTCTGCTCCTTGGCGAGGATCGACTTGATGGAGGGAACCTCGGCGTCCTGACCGGTGATGACCGGCATGGGCTGCTTCGGCGTGCCGTAGCCGACACCCTTCAGCGACGAGATGATGCCGATGCTGAGCCCGTCATACGGCGACAGAACAGCGTCGACACGCTTGTTGGTGTAGTAGGCGCTGAGCAGGTTATCCATACGCGCCTGGGCGACGGCACCGTCCCAACGCAGGGTCGAAACCTTGTCCATCCCCGTCTGGCCGCTGGCAACCACGAGCTTGCCGCTCTTGATGTACGGCTCGAGCACCGACATGGCGCCGTTGTAGAAGAAGTAGGCGTTATTGTCGTCCGGCGAGCCGCCGAAGAGCTCGATGTTGAAGGGCCCCTTGCCTTCCTTCAGGCCAAGCGCCTTCTCGATATAGCCACCCTGGAGCACACCGACCTGGAAGTTGTCGAACGTGGCATAGTAGTCGACGTTCTTGGAGTTGCGGATCAGTCGATCATAGGCAATGACCTTGATCCCCTTGTCGGCAGCCTGCTGCAACGCGTCGGAAAGCGTCGTGCCGTCGATGGAGGCGATCACGAGAACCTTCGCGCCCTTCGTGATCATGTTCTCGATCTGGGCGAGCTGGTTCGGAATGTCGTCCTCAGCGTACTGGAGATCGACGTTATAGCCTTTCTCTTTCAGTACCTTGACCATGTTGTTGCCATCATCGATCCAGCGCGCGGACGACTTCGTGGGCATCGCCACGCCAACGGTGCCCTTGTCCTGGGCCAGGGCCGGAGTGAGCAGGCTTGTCGCTCCGAGAGCCAGCGCTGCCAATGCAGTCGTTAATGTCCTCAAGGTCGTTCTCCCTTTTTGATCCTATGGCCGGGCGGTCCATGGCTGTGCCGGCTCATATCTAGAGTTCCCACGCAGCAGGCCCAGGCAGCTCACGCTCACCCGTATGGGGCAGCGTTGCCCGAGCACCAGCGGCACACAGGGCCCTTCTTCAGGAGCCCTTGCAGCTCGCATATCAGGCGATCCAAATCTAAAAGTCACGCGCCCAATCGCCCAATAATACTATAATACTATTTTGCTGTAGAGAAGTAGACCTCTTGCATTTTCGAGAGGCTCCAAGCCCTTAAGCCGGCAGGTTTCAGGTACCTGAGAAGGCATGCGTCGGGATGGCCGCCAAGGCAGCTTCGCCGTGTTTGATTCGGACACGCTCGGCCGCCTGCATGATCAGAGAGGACATCGCCGCGCTGGCAGCCGACGGGTTCTGCTGCTCAATGGCGTCGAACACGGTCTGATGCTGCTTCATCACCTCCTCGAAGCGGGCATCGCTCGAGACGGGAGAGCTGATCGTAAAGGAGGTGGCAAGCGCCGCGCCGATCACAGACCCGATGGACTGCAGGAAAGGATTGCCCGAGGCTTCGAGAATGGCCTGGTGGAAGGCCAAGTCCGCCTTGGTGAAACCCTGGCGATTGGTGGCGCAGCCATACATGGCCTGCAGTGCTTTTAGCATGTGCTCCAGCTGCTTCGGGGTCCGCCTCAGAGCGGCCGTGGCGCAGGCGAAGGGTTCCAGTGTCTGCCGGATTTCAAACAGCCAACCAAGGAACTGGGCATCGACGCCCATCTCGAGATGCCATTCGAGAATGTCGGCATCGAACATATTCCAGTTGTTGCGGTCCAAAACCTTCGTGCCGACCTTGGTCTTGGACTCGATGAGGCCTTTCGCGGCCAAGGTCTTCAAGGCCTCCCGAAGAGCCGTGCGGGAGACCCCGAACAGCTCCATCAGTTCGGCGTCGCCTGGCAGTATGCTGCCGACCGGAAAGCGTCCCCTCATGATGTTCTGGCCGATGCCGTGGGCAACGAGATCGTGGGCCGACCGCGTTCTTGCAGGCTTCTGGAGATCGTTTGCCAAAACCATGATGAAGCTCTCAACCCCTACCTAATTTGTATCAGCGCGGGCCACAGCAGCCCTCCAGAGAATGATAACGACGAGCAGAATACGCCGGTCATAGTCCTGGCTTAGCAGTAGCCCTTAGCTCTTTTCAAAGAGAATGTGCGCCCGCTTGCCGCCCGAAAATGACAAGGTTCCGCTCCTTTCCGTTGATCTCCGCAGCTTTCGACTTTAGCAGCCTTAACAGCCATCTATTTATCATATTATATGAAGAGCGGATAGCGGCGGCTCGATTTCGGCTGCAGGCCGCCTTCTTTCTGCGGCGGCACCACTAGGATTTAAGGATTAAGAAAAGTGAGCGAAGACAAGAAACGCCAGCTGCGAAGCCAGGCTTGGTTCGGTCGTCAGGATAAGATGGGATTTTATTACCGCTCATTCCTGAAGAACAGCGGCTTCCCGCAGGACCAGTTCGAGGGACGTCCGGTCATCGGCATCTGCAACACCTGGTCCGAGCTGACGCCTTGCAACGCGCATTTCCGCACCATTGCAGAGCATGTGAAATACGGCGTGCTGGATGCGGGCGGCTTCCCGTTGGAGTTTCCTGTCTCCTCGCTCGGCGAGGTGACGATGCGCCCGACCGCCATGCTCTTCCGGAATCTCGCAGCCATGGACGTGGAGGAGGCCATCCGCGCCCATCCGCTCGATGGTGTCGTGCTGCTCATGGGCTGCGACAAGACCACCCCTGCCCTGCTGATGGGCGCAGCCTCCGCGGACCTTCCGACCATCGGCGTTTCGGGCGGCCCGCAGCTGCGTGGAGTCTACCGTGGCAAGTACATCGGCTCGGGCACCAACATCATTTCCATGAGCGAGCAGCTGCGCGCGGGTGAGATCACCCTGAAGGAATTCCACGAGGCCGAAGGCGCGATGAATCGCTCGGCAGGTCACTGCATGACCATGGGCACCGGTTCGACCATGGCGTCCATGGTGGAAGCGCTCGGGGTCGGCCTGCCGGAGAATGCCGCAATCCCGGCAGCAGACGCGCGCCGCAATCATCTCGCCCGCATGGCAGGCCGCCGCATCGTCGAGATGGTGAACGAGGACCTCGTTCTCTCGAAGCTGCTGACCCGCCAGGCTTTCGAGAACGCCATCCGCACCCTCGCCGCCATCGGCGGGTCGACCAATGCCGTCGTCCATCTTCTTGCCATGGCTGGGCGCGCCGGGATCGAGCTCACGCTCGACGACTTCGACCGTCTTGGCCGAGACGTTCATTGCCTTGTCGACCTGATGCCGTCGGGCCGCTTCCTCATGGAAGACTTCTATTACGCAGGCGGCCTGCCGGTGGTTCTACGGACGCTGGGCGAGAAGGGCCTTCTTCACAAGGATGCCCTGACCGCGAACGGCAAGCCGATCTGGGAAAACGTGAAGGATGCCCCCTGCTGGAACCGCGAGGTGATCACCACCTTCGAGGAGCCCTTCAAGCCGGAAGCTGGCATCGCGATCCTGCGGGGGAATCTGGCACCCAATGGGGCGGTCATCAAACCGTCTGCGGCCTCTCCTGAACTCATGAAGCATACGGGCCGCGCCGTGGTGTTCGAAACGATCGAGGACCTGCACCACCGCATCGACGATGACAGTCTCGATATCGACGAGACCTGCGTCATGGTGCTGAAAAACTGCGGGCCGAGAGGCTATCCCGGGATGGCCGAGGTCGGCAACATGCCCTTGCCCCAGAAGCTGCTGAGAAAGGGCGTGCGCGACATGATCCGCATCTCGGATGCCCGCATGTCCGGCACGGCTTACGGCACGGTGGTTCTGCATGTCGCCCCCGAAGCCGCAGCCGGCGGTCCGCTGGCGCTCGTCCAGAACGGCGACCTGATCACCCTCGACGTGGCAGCCCGCAGCCTCCACCTCCATGTGGAGGCCGAGGAATTGGAACGCCGTCGCGCCGCCTGGATCGCACCGGAGCCGCATGCTACCCGTGGCTATGTGAAAATGTACGTCGATCATGTGATGCAGGCGGACAAGGGCGCGGATCTCGACTTCCTCGTCGGGAAAACCGGATCACCCGTCCCACGCGACAACCACTAACATCGATTTTAAAGAGACGAGATTTCAGGGAGAAAACATGTCTTCGCTTGGAAGGTCTTCAGTCCGCCCTTATCGCGGCGTGTATCCGGTCGCTCCGACCATCTTCAGCGACAATGGCCAGCTCGACCTTGATGGCCAGAAGCGGGCCATCGACTTCATGATCGATGCCGGCTCCGACGGCATCTGCATCCTCGCCAATTTCTCCGAGCAGTTCCTGCTCACCGATGCCGAACGGGATACCGTGATGCACACCGTTCTCGACCATGTCGCAGGACGTGTGCCCGTCATTGTCACCACGAGCCATTTCTCAACCGAGATCTGCGCCGACCGCTCGAAGCGGGCGCAGGAGGCCGGAGCCGCGATGGTGATGATCATGCCACCCTTCTTCGGTGCGACGCTGCGCGTCTCGGAGCCGGGCATCTACGAGTACTTCCGCCGGGTATCGGATGCCATCAGCATCCCGATCATGATCCAGGACGCCCCCATGGCGGGCACCTCCATGTCGCCCGCCTTTCTCGCGCGGATGGCGAAGGAGATCGCCAACGTCTCCTATTTCAAGATCGAGGTGGCCGGCACCGCCAATAAGCTGCGCGAACTCATCGCGCTGGGTGGAGAGGCCATCGAAGGCCCTTGGGATGGTGAGGAGGCGATCACCCTCATGGCCGATCTCGATGCGGGCGCTACAGGCGCCATGACGGGCGGTGGTTATCCCGACGGCATCCGCAAGATCATCGACCCGTACTTTGCCGGAAACCGCGAGGAAGCGGCTGCGGCTTACGAGCGCTGGCTTCCTCTCATCAACCACGAGAATCGCCAGTGCGGGTTATCCGCCGCCAAGGCGCTCATGAAGGAGGGCGGCGTGATCAAGTCCGATGCCGTCCGCCATCCGCTTCAGCCGCTTCACCCCGAAACGCGCAAGGGCCTCATCGAGATTGCCCGCCGCCTCGATCCGCTGGTGCTTCGCTGGGGCCGGTAAGACCGAAACGTTCCGCTGATACGGCAAGGAGAGGGCGCAGCGAGAATGTCTTGCTGCGCCCTGATTATCTTCAGGCCGTCAGCGCGCCCGCCGCCGTTTGAGCGACCAACGTTCGGGCCAAAAAGCCAGTGCAGCGACGATCAGGGCTAGGAGCAGAAGCATCACCATCGTCTGCACGACCCCGTACAGCGGCGCATCCTTGGCCACGAACAGGCCCGTCACGACGCCTGCAACGATCATGATGATCCGCACGACCCACCCGAGCATCATTCCCTCCCGTCATCTGAAGGGTCTCTGTAGCGCTTAAGCCCAAGCCGTTTCTTGATCGGCATCAATGCTTGAAAGCCTTTTTCGGCCCAGTCTGGCCTCGTTCTGCCGAGGTGCCCAACCATTACCACACTACTCTGCTCTTAAAATTGCAGAGGGCCACGCGGGTGGGAGCCACTTCAGGAGTGGAGGAAGCCATGACAACCCACGTCGATTCCCAAGCTATGCAAAGCGCGTCACGGACAGGCCGGGTTTATTCGCCGGATCTTCTGTCTCACATGCAATCCCTCCTGGCTGAAATTGCCGATCTCGCCTGCACTTTCGAGAAGGATCTCCAGGCTGCCGAGAACGGCATCTATTCCGAGTCGCACAAAAGCGAGCTGATCCGGGAGTTGAAGCGCCGACATGACGAGCGACGCACCCCCATAGCCATGGAGCTCACGGCTTTGGAGAAGAAGGTAGCTCAGGAACTTCAGCTGTAAGGCCCTGTCATGAGGGCCATGGTCCTTCGAGAACAGCGCACGCCCCTCGCACTGGAGGAGCGCCCTCTTCCCATGCCTGGCCCTGGCGAGATCCGCATCGGGGTCGAGGCCTGTGCTGTCTGCCGGACCGACCTGCACGTGGTTGACGGCGACCTGCCCGGTCCGAAGCTGCCCCTCATTCCAGGCCATGAAATCGTGGGGCGCATCGAAGCTTTTGGAAGTGGCGTGACGGGCCTCCGGATCGGAGAGCGTGTGGGGTTTCCCTGGCTCGGCCATACCTGTGGGCGCTGCCCTTATTGCCTGTCGAACCATGAGAACCTGTGCGACGACCCTTTGTTCACGGGCTACACGCGGGATGGAGGATTTGCCACCCATACCGTGGCTGATGCCGCCTATGCGTTTAAGCTGCCGGACGATGCCGATCCCGTAGCCCTTGCCCCTCTCCTCTGTGCAGGCCTCATCGGGTGGCGCTCCCTTGGTGCGGCGGGAGATGGTCAGAAGATTGGAATCTATGGCTTCGGGGCAGCCGCTCATATCATCGCTCAGGTCTGTGTGTGGCAGGGGCGCAAAGTCTTCGCTTTCACGCGTCCAGGCGATCTGGCTGCTCAGGATTTCGCCCGCTCTCTTGGTGCGGTTTGGGCTGGCGGCTCGGACGAGTCTGCCCCGGAGCTCCTTGATGCCGCGATCATCTTCGCCCCGATCGGGTATCTGGTGCCGCTTGCCCTGAAGGCTGTCCGCAAAGGCGGCCGGGTTGTCTGCGGAGGCATTCACATGAGTGACATTCCGCAGTTCCCCTATCGGCTGCTGTGGGGAGAGCGGCAGATCCTCTCCGTCGCCAATCTCACCCGCCAGGACGCTCATGACTTTCTGGCGATCGCACCCAAGGCCGGCATCAAAACCGAAACTGTCGTCTATCCCCTCGAAGCAGCCAACGAGGCCCTGGCGGATCTACGTCAGGGACGCCTTCAGGGCGCCGCCGTTCTGGTGCCCTAGGCTCTCAAGTCCTTGATTGCAATCAATGTCGGGGATCGACTCTGGAGGCATATTCTTCTCAAGAGGAGGAAGTTATGCTGCAGAATATCAAGAGCGTGTTGATAGGCCTTTCTCGCGACGAGCGGTCCCAGTCGGCCGCTGTCGATTATGGACTTTCTCTCGCCCGACAGGCCCAAGCCCACGCCTCCATTTTGGCTTTGTCGCCGAAGGTGCCGGTGACCCACGCCTTCGTGAGCCAAATCGCAGATCAGCTGATCGCAGAGGAAAATACCCGTCTCAGGGACCTCGCCCAGAGATTGGCCGACCAAGCTCGGCAGGAGGCTCTATCTCAAGGTGTCGCCTGCACGGCCGAGGTGGTTCAGGAGCATTACCCTGTGCTCACGTCATTGTTCGCGAAAAGGGCTCGCCTCCATGATCTGACGGTTTTCGATGCCGAAACGGATACGCTGAGTTTGAACCGCGGTCTTCTCGAGGAAGCCTTGTTCAATGGTGGCGCTCCGATGATCGTCGTTCCACCGGACATAACCCGGTTCAGCGCAAATCATGTGCTCATCGCCTGGGATGGCAGCGCGAAGGCGGCCCGCGCCGTCAACGACGCCCTGCCCTTCCTGAGAGCAGCACAGCAGATTGAGATTCTCAGCATACTGGGCGAGAAGGACCTGTCGAAGTCTGTCAAAGGAGCTGAGCTCGCACCCTACTTGGCCCGTCACGGCATCAACTGCACCGTCAAGGATATCGGCGCTATCGACGGCGACGTAGGCGAGACCCTGCGGACGCAGGCAGGCTACTTCCGGGCAGATCTCATCGTGATGGGCGCTTTCGTTCATTCTCGTCTGCGCCAGATAATGCTGGGCGGCGTCACCCAATCGATGCTCAAGAGCAGCAAGGTGCCCCTGTTTCTGTCCTGCTAATATGGAAACGGCGGCCTCACGGCCGCCGGATCACACAAGGCAGAAACTAAAGGGCTCTCGATTTCTATTGCTGGATCGATTGCAGGTAGGCGATCACGTCATTGACCTGTGCCGCATCGAGCTGAAATTCCGGCATGGACGGATGACCGGTGATGATGCCCTCAGCCAGTGCCTCTGCAAGATCCTCTAGAGGGTAACGCTTCTGAAGAGTCCGGAAAGGTGGCGCTTCGCTCAAGGGGCTTTCGCCGATGCGTCCGACGGCATGGCACATGGCGCAATTCGTCTGAACGAAGCTACGCCCGCGCTGAACGCGCCCTTCCTGAGCCAGGACAGGCTGAAGGCTCATGGTAAGAGCAAGCAGCACAAGGTACGGGCGCCCCATCATCTCAGCTCCTCAGACCTTCTCAGAGGTTCTCATCGGCCGGGCTTCGACCACCTGGAACGTGTGGAGTTCCTCATCTTCATCCTGGATGGAGACATACTCGCCCACCGCAAATCGATGCTTGTTGAGACGGTATCCCGCTTCGTCGTCGATGGCGCGCTTGGGATCGTAGTCAATGGCCCAGGTCGCTCCGCCGGAGCCGCCGGGGCGATGGATCAGGTAGCCATGCCGATCGGTCTCGCCGCCCCAGAAACGTCTGACACGGCAGAGGGCTCGCTTTTCTTTCCATTCGGCCGCATCCAGCATTCCTGAAGCATCGAGCGGGGCCGTGATCTCATAGCCGAATTTCGAGCTGCCTTCGGGATAGCTCTTGGACCGGGCGAGGTGCAGGGTGAGGTGGTAAAGCATGATTTCCTCCAGGACCGCGCCTGATCATCCTATCACGCAGCCATGCTCAACCCTAGAGGGTCGCCCCCTCCTCACCTTGATCTTCATCAAGCCCCAGCCTCTTCCTTCAGGGCACGGCGCAGGCGTCTGATAATGACGGCCTTCGCCCGCTTGTCGGCAGCCTTGTCGAGAGCCTCGTTGATGTCGATCAGCAGCTTAGAATAATCATTGCTCCAGTCCTGCCGCCCCACGACCGCAGGCTCCAGGCGACGCTCGTGGTCGTCCACCTGGACGGCCCTCTCGCCCGACAATTCATAAATGTCGTCGAGCTCGGGAATGAGCACCCGGTCACCCGGAACAGTTCCGCTCAGCGAGGATTGCAAGGCGTGAAGAGGCCCTTCCTCGCCGTGGACCAGGAAGACACCGCGCCGGACAGGCAGCCGCTCGGTGAGCCAGGTTTTCAGCTCGGGCCCATCCGCATGTCCGGAATAGAGATCGAGGCTCCTCATTCGGGCTCGAACCCTCACGTCCTCTCCCTGGATCCGCACCTGCGACGCTCCATCCTGCAGGATGCGTCCGAGCGAGCCCTGTGCCTGATAGCCGACGAACAGCACCGTCGCCTCCTCGCGCCAGAGCCATGCCTTCAAGTGGTGCCGGATCCGGCCCGCCTCACACATGCCGCTCGCGGCCATCACGATGTGAAAACTGTGAATGCGGTCGATGGCCTTGCTCTGCTCTACACTCTCCGTAAATCGGACCCAGCGGCTCTCGAGCGCCTCGACCAGATCCTTGCCACTCCGCAATTCACGGGCGTGTTTCTTGAAGATGGCGCTCGCCCTGGTGGCCAGCGGCGAGTCGATGAAAACAGGGATTTCGGGCAGTTCACCCGCTTCCATCAGTTCCAGCAGATCGACGAGCAGTTCCTGCGTTCGCTCAACAGCGAAGGATGGGATGAGAAGCACACCACTCGGCCGCATGGCTGCACGCACCTCGTCTCGCAGCATGCGGCGGCGGCGCTCTATGGTGATGCCGGCACGATCCGTATCGCCATAGGTGCTTTCCATGATGACATAATCGAGATCGTTCGGACCGACCGGATCGGGCTGCAGAAGCTTGTAGTCCGGTCCCACATCGCCCGAGAAAAGCAGGCGAACAGGCTTGCCATTCCTGCCGGAAGCGATTTCCATTTCGATCGACGCCGAGCCCAGGAGATGCCCTGCATTCCAGTAACGCGCCTTGAAGCCGGGAGCGACCTCCTGCCATTGTCCATAGGGCACGGGCCGAAACTGATCGAGGGAGGCAACCGCATCTTCGGCCGTGTAGATCGGGGTGACTGTCGGTCGGCCCCGTCGGCTGTTGCGCCGATTGAGCTGATCGACCTCGAGCTCCTGGATATGCCCGGAGTCCGGCAGCATGATTGAGGCCAGGTCCACCGTCGCGGGCGTGGCATAGATCGACCCCTTGAATCCGGCATTCACGAGTTTCGGAATGAGACCGCTATGGTCGATATGGGCATGGGTGAGGCACATGGCGTCGAGCTGCGGCGCTCTGAACGGAAACTGCCGGTAATTCAGCTCTTTCTCCGACTTGGCCCCCTGGAACATTCCGCAATCGACGAGAACCCGGGCCTCGTCCGTTTCCAGGAGATAGCAGGAGCCTGTGACGGCATGGGCAGCGCCATGGAAATGTATGCGAAGGGACAAGGAACACCTCTTCAGAGATGACAAGCTCGCAAGGGAGCGGATACGGCTATGTAGGCAGTCTTTGTGCGGTTAAGTTTGATCCATCCCAAGCGGATTGCCAATTCTGTGGAGGATAATTCATGACATCCCGGGTCCTGTCGTCAACCAATGCCATCTGTCCGATTACAGGCAAATCCTACCCGCAGCGGGAGCTCGTAGTCTTGGATCACCTCCACCCTGCCCTCGTGGATCGGATTCTGAGTGAGCATCCATCACTGACAATGGACGCTCGCATCAGCCGCGAGGCCGTGGACCGCTACCGAATGCTCCACGTGGAGGAGTTGCTGCGGCAGGAACGAGGCGAATTGACCAAGCTCGATCAGGAGGTCACCCGATCTCTTGCCGAAGGGGCTATGGTTTCGACGAATGTCGAGGCCAGTTATGACAAACGCCGCACGATAGGAGAGAAGCTGTCCGACGGGCTGGCAGCCTTCGGCGGCAGCTGGACCTTCCTTATCTTCTTCGGCCTGGTCCTGGCGGGTTGGATTGGCATCAACGCTCTCATCGGACGGGATGCCTTTGACCCCTACCCTTACATCCTTCTCAATCTTGTCCTGTCATGCCTAGCCGCCGTCCAGGCTCCGATCATCATGATGAGCCAGAAGCGGCAGGAGGCGAAGGACCGGCTGCGTTCTCTCAACGACTACCAAGTCAATCTCAAGGCAGAGCTGGAAATCCGGCATCTTCACGAGAAAATCGACCACCTGATCTCGCGGCAATGGGAAAGGCTTGCGGAGATTCAGGAACTGCAGATCGAGCTTCTTCAGGAGCGCCGCTAGAAAGAGATTAGCCTACCGCGCCTTCCGTCCGAGTTCCGCGACGGAATTGAGCCAGGCTTTCCGTTTGGCATCGCTCATTCCCTCGATCATGCCGATGAGAGTATGGCGGTTGGGGCCGATACCCACGAGCGACAGGATGCTGCGCTTGAGGCTTTTAAGGCTGTGCGCGCCGAAATACCACCTGAACGCAAGTCCGGGCATACCCATAGTGATGATGATGCGGCTCGACTTGCCCTTCAGAACCGTCTTCCAACTGGCTCCCGCCCCTGCGCCGCCCGTCATGAAGGCAGGTCGGAGAGACTGCTCGAGAAATCCTTTGAGAAACGCCGGCATGCCACCCAGCCAGAGCGGATAGATGATGACGAAATGCTCGGCCCAGGCCAGCAATTGCTGCGCCTGTTCGATGACAGGCGGCGGGGAATCATTCTCCCAATCGCTTTTGGAGCGAAGAAGCGGAAAATCTAGCTCCGCCACAGAGATGAGGCGAACGTCATGGCCGCCCTTTGCCGCGCCCTGAGCATAGGCTTCCGCCAGAGCATGGCAGAAATGTCGGCCTCCCAGGGTTGGATGCCCCTGAAGGATAGCAATGCGGGTCAACGATGCCTCCCGACCTTGATCATTCCCCAGCCGACAGGGAGTGTCCGGCCGCGTCCTTGACATGCATCAAATAGGCCTCGCCGGCATAGGTCCGCATCATGCGCTGCGTATTGAAAACCGGCCCGATCTTCGCGATGGCCTGTTTCATCATGCCGATCCAACCGGATCTGTTTCTGCAAAAGAGCGGCAGGATGGTGTTCTCCAGTTTGTCGTAGAGAATACGCGCATGATCATCAGGCGCCCCTTCCTGGCCTATTCCCCAGCCCGTGATCCCCTCCTCACATCCTTCAAGCCACCAGCCATCGAGCGTGCTGAAGTTCAGAACTCCATTGAAGGCAGCCTTCATGCCGCTCGTTCCCGAGGCTTCGAGGGGCGGCAAAGGCGTGTTCAGCCAGATATCGCTGCCGGCCACGATGATCTTGGCAAGATCCATCCGATAATTGGGAACGAAGGCAATCGGGATCCTTGCATGATGCGCCTGCGCCGTAATCTCATGGATCACTTGTTTTCCGCCCTCATCGCGCGGATGGGCCTTGCCGGCCATGACGATCTGGAACGGAAAGCGATCATGGATATCCATCAATCTGGACCAGTCGCTGAGCAGCAGGCCCGCGCGCTTGTATCCGGTCATCCGGCGCGCGAAGCCGATAATGGGAAGGGCCGAATCAAGATTTTGATGGGCTGTCTCGCGCACCATGGCAATCAGATCCCCCTTCGCCTCCTCGTGAGCGCGCCAGACGGCCTCATCGCTGAGGTGGACGGCTTTCGCCAGAGTTTCCGGCTGCACATCCCAGTCCGGCGTCAGGCCGTGAAACAGGCGTGCGAATGCGGGGTGCGTCCATTGCCGGGCATGAACGCCGTTGGTCACCGCATGAATGCGATAGCCGGGGAACATCTGCCGTGTCGTCTCCGCATGGCGGAGAGAAACGCCGTTGACGTAGGAGCTGAGATTCAAGGCAAGCCGCGTCATATTGAGTTGATCAGTACCGGCCAGGGCCTTGATCTGATCGACGTCCAGAAACTTCCCGAGAATGTGAGCGGCCTGCTCATAACTGAAGCGGTCATGCCCCGCCTCGACGGGAGTATGAGTGGTGAAGACGCAACGTCTCTTGACCGCTTCGATGTCATCGCCACGGCGCAACAGCGCGAGAGGCAGCAGCGCAGCATGCCCCTCGTTGAGGTGATAGGTTTCGATCTTGAACCCGAGCGCTCTCAGAACCTGCTCTCCGCCGATACCGAGCAGGATCTCCTGTTTGAGACGGTATGCATCGTCCCCACCATAGAGCCTGTGAGTCATGCCGCGATCATGGAGATCGTTCTCATCGACATGCGTATCGAGCAGGATGACCGGGACTTTATAGCCGCGAGGGGAAACCCATTCGTAGAGCCAGGGCCGGACCCAGACATTGCGTTCCTCGATCGTAACCGCCATGACTTCCTGAAGCGGGGTCGCCCAATCGTCCGGCTCCCAAGGATCCGCATGGTCGACCTGCTGCCCTTTGGCGTCGATCTCCTGCCAAAGATAGCCCTGCCGACTTGCCAGCGTCACGAACACCATCGGCAGTTCGAGATCGGCGGCCGAGCGCACCGTATCGCCGGCGAGGACGCCCAGGCCTCCGGAATAGGTGTGCATCTCGCTTCTGAGCGCGATCTCCATGGAGAAATAGGCAATCCGTGTTCGCGACAGGTAGCCTTCAATCACAGACACAGCATTCTCCAAGGCTTTGGTGGTGACGGAAAGGTCGGGAGTGTAGAACTAGTTGCTTCCTATGCTCTTAAGGGGCTCGATGGTCTCCTGAGCAATCCGCTCAGCATAGAGGCGCTCGACGTCTTCTCTGCGGCATAGCCCAGTGCCCGGCGTCATCAGGGTTGCCGCTCCTGCAGCCATGCCGAGGCGTACGGCATGGCGCAGGTCGAGGCCCTGAACGAGACCGAAGCATATGGCCGCGACCATGCTGTCCCCTGCGCCGACGGCACTTTTGATCGGCACTTCGATAGGCGAGAGTTTCTCGTGACCATTGGCCGTAATCAGAAGTGCGCCCTCGGCCCCTTGCGAAACAACCATCACTTCGCTGATGCCGCGATCAATCAATTGCCGCGCAGCTTCGACCTGCTCGGCCTCACTGCGCAACTCCTGCCCCGTCCACTCTCGAAGTTCGCGAATGCTGGGTTTGAGGAGGTAGGCTCCAGATTTGATATGACGCAGGGCTTCGCCCGACGTATCGAGTACGAACCGGCAGCCCAGTCTCTTCGAGAGATCGGCGACATCCTGGACGAAGTCAGGAGACACGCCGGGAGGAAGGCTCCCGCTTAAAACGATGATGCGAGCGCCTTCAGCGGCTCGTGCCAGTTCTTCGAGACAAGCCTGCCTCTCAGCTGCACAAATTTCCGGACCGGGCAACACGAAGCGATATTGAAGCCCGCTTCTCCGCTCGTCGATTGTGAAGCTCTCCCGCGTGAAACCACTGATCGGAACATGTCGGGACGGAACGCCTGCCCGTGCCAACAGCCGCTCCAGCATTAACCCTGCCGGGCCGCCGGCTGGATAAACCGCGAGAGCATGGCCACCCAGGGTCTGAACGACACGTGCCACATTGATGCCGCCCCCGCCTGGATCGTGCTGAACAGCAGTACAGCGAACCTTGTCCGTGGGGACCACGGCCTCCGCACTCGTTGAGACATCGAGCGCCGGATTCATCGTGAAGGTTACAATATCCGGCAATTCCTTCGCCTCCCCTCATCGGCCAATGCCTCGAAAGGCTCTTCTGGAGCCACGAGGATCGTGCTTCATTTATAGGGTAGAGAACAGCAGATCCCCAGCGACTAAGACAGGAAACCCAAAATCAGACTGAGAGTTTTCGACCTTGTGAGATAAGATGGTTCACACAAGGCGCATTACGGTGAGACCAGACATGACATCAGCAGCTCTCTCCACGTCTCTGCCCGACAATCTCGAACCCGACCTCTCCAAGGCACTGGCTTATTGGAAAGATCTGCTCCGCGGCGAGAACCCCATGCCTTTCTCCGATGATGTCGATCTTTCTCAATTGCCGGCGCTTTCCTCAAACCTCATGCTGCTGACCGCCTTCGAGAATCCCGACCGGTTTCGTTTCGAAGCGGCAGGCGCAACGATCGTTCAGGAATACGGAGCTCCCATCGTCGGCGAGTTTTCTGATGAGATCGCGCAAAACGCTCCGTTAGAAGATCTTACTGAACAATGCCGCATGACGGTGTCTCAGCGCGCTCCGACCTATTACCGTTCTCCATCCAATTCTTATGCCCGTCTTGTTCTGCCGACCTGGGGTGAAGGACATGTCACGCTTCTCCTCGGTGCGGTGGCCAAGACATCTTAAGAACCCCCGGATAGGCCGCCTCTAGCGTGCGATCTTCTCGACGGAGACCTCGTGCATCGCGCGTCCGGTCTTCTCGAAGGCAGTGACATTGGCGATCGTCGTTTCCGCGATATTGGCCAGTGCCTCCTTCGTGAAGAAGGCCTGGTGACCTGTAATGAGCACGTTCGGGAAAGTCAGCAGGCGCGCGAAGACGTCATCATTGATGAATCGGTCCGAGAGATCTTCGAAGAACAGGTCGGCCTCTTCTTCGTAGACGTCGAGACCGAGATTGCCGATTATGCCTTCCTTCAGGCCCTTCAATACGGCGCGGGTATCGATCACGGCGCCGCGGCTCGTATTGATCAGCATCACGCCCGGCTTCATGCGCGCCAGGGAGGCCTTATTGATGAGATGGTGCGTCGCGGGAGTCAGTGGGCAATGCAGGGTGATGATGTCGGAGGTTGCGAACAGCTCGTCCGTTGACACGTAAGTAACACCGATATCGAGGCAGGCAGGATTGGGCTGCAGATCGTGGGCGATCACCTTGCAGCCAAATCCCACAAGGATCTTACACACAATTTCCCCGATCTTGCCGGTTCCCACCACACCCGCTGTCTTGCCGGCAAGATCGAAGCCGAGTAGGCCTTCCAAAGCAAAATTGCCTTCCCGCACGCGATTGTAGGCACGATGCGTCTTGCGATTGAGCCCAAGGATGAGAGCCAGCGTGTGCTCCGCAACCGCATGGGGCGAATAGGCCGGAACACGGGCAACGGTGATGTCCAAGACCTTGGCTGCAGCAAGATCGACATTGTTGAACCCCGCCGAGCGCAGGGCGATCAGCTTGATGCCCTTTGCGGAAAGGCTGGCGAGCACATCCGCGTTCACATCGTCATTGACGAAGGCGCAGACGGCGTCGGCGCCAGCGGCAAGGTCGCAGGTCTCAACAGACAGCTTGGCTTCAAAATAGGTGAGTCGGTGTCCGGATCCGGCGCCGGCAGCATCCAGGAAGCGCCGGTCATATGGTTTGGTACTAAAGACCACGATCTGCACGGCAGTCCTCCCTTCTGAGGATCGACAGATATCTCGCCGCTCGGATGTAGCGCCTGGCTCCCCTGAGGCTCGGCACTATTCCTAGCCCCAGGGCTTCCGCTGTGAAAGCTCAGCCGGAAACATCCCGTAGGAAATCTTGATCGGCATCAATTTCATCGATCACGGCTGAGCTTACTGTCTACTCGCATCTTGGCTGGGAGCCCCTTCGCCCAAGAATCAAGCGTGGGACTTCCGCTGACTCCGAATATTCGGCTGGAGAACATCATGATCAAAGACATCCTCGTTCACCTCGACGGCACCTCGCGCGATGAGGAGCGTCTGCAGCATGCAGAGGCCATTGCTTCGGTTTCTCAGGCCCATGTGACCGGCCTGTTCACCAATCCTCTTCCTGACATGCCTCTGATCGCGCCCATGGATGCAGGAGCGGCCGCTGCCGAAATCCTGGTCTCCCTAACCGACGAGGCCAGGGGTACGGGGGACCGGCTTCAGAAGAAATTGACTGATCGCATGGCTCGCTTCAGCGTCCCGAATGAAATCCGGCGGATCGACGGTATGCCCGGAGAAATCCCGAGTGCGGCTGCCAAAGAGGCCCGTTGGGCGGATCTCTTCATCATGAGCCGTCCCTATGACACGGACGGTTCCGAGCAATGGGATTCTCTCTTCGAGGCCGTGCTGTTCGAGGGCGGTCGGAGCATTTTGATCGTGCCGCCCCAACACCGTCCCGCTGACACCATTCGCCGTGTGCTCGTGTGCTGGCGCAATACCAGGGAGGCGGCTCGCGCCGTCGCCGAGGCAGTCCCTTTCCTGGAAAAGGCGACGAAGATCACGATCCTGGTGGTCGATCCGGATCAGGAGAAAACGGACGGCAACAGCCAGCCGACTGCCGATATCGCCAAGCATATCAGCCGCTACGGAGCGCCTGTGGAGGTGACCATCGCTCAGAGTCAGGGGCGCGATGTCAGTGACGTCATCCTCGAACAGGCCCGCAGAACCTCCGCCGACCTGATCGTTATGGGCGGCTATGGCCATTCCCGCGCACGGGAATGGATCATCGGCGGTGCGACGCGCAATACCCTGAGCACATCGGAATTTCCCATTCTCATGGCACATTGAGACGGCTCGACAACCTAGGCCGTTCAAAGACTTAATCGTGTCCTTCAACCGGGCTGCCAAGGCAGCCCGGTGTTGTCAATACCGGTGCTCTGTTGTAAGGCATTCCCGCGCTTCAGTCGCGCGCTCCTCAATCCGGGAGCCTTGCACGAGGCGTGACATCGACTTGATGAGGCAGTCCCGCAGGGCTGCGAAGTCACCGGGCGCAAAGCGCTCCCGATCCAGGCTCCCTTGCCATGATTTCGCACCGAAGCCGCATTACGCGGGCGCTTTCCCGATGTCCGTATAGCCTCTAGAGTGGAAATTCGCGGATGAATGCTCCCGCACCCAAAATCTCGTTCGTGTCCCTGGGCTGCCCGAAGGCCCTGGTCGATTCTGAACGCATCATCACGCAGCTTCGCGCTCAAGGTTACCAGCTGACCAAGGAGCATGACGGCGCCGACGTGGTCATCGTCAATACCTGCGGCTTCCTGGACAGTGCCAAGGCCGAGTCCCTTGAGGCCATCGGCGAGGCCATGGCCGAAAACGGCAAGGTTATCGTGACCGGCTGCATGGGCGCCGAGCCCGAGCAGATCCGCGAGCAATTCCCGAACGTGCTCGCGATCACCGGCCCCCAGGCCTATGAATCCGTGGTTTCCGCCGTTCATCAGGCCGTTCCGCCCGCGCACGATCCGTTCATCGACCTTGTGCCGCCGCAGGGCGTGAAGCTGACGCCGCGCCATTACGCGTATCTGAAGATCTCGGAAGGCTGCAACAATCGCTGCACCTTCTGCATCATCCCGAAGCTGCGCGGCGATCTCGTCAGCCGCCCTATCGGCGATGTGCTGCGCGAAGCCGAGAAGCTCGCCAAGGCCGGCGTGAAGGAGGTGCTGGTGATCTCGCAGGACACCAGCGCCTATGGCCTCGACATCAAGTATCAGCCGAGCCTCTGGAAGGACCGCGAGGTCCGCACCCGCTTCTACGAGCTCGCCAAGGAACTCGGGGATCTCGGCATGTGGGTGCGTATGCACTACGTTTATCCCTACCCGCACGTGGACGAGGTCATCCCGCTCATGGCGGAGGGCAAGATCCTCCCCTATCTCGACATCCCGTTCCAGCACGCTTCGCCGAGCGTGCTCAAGGCCATGCGCCGCCCCGGCAACCAGGAGAAGACCCTGGAGCGCATCAAGAAATGGCGCGAGATCTGCCCGGATCTCGCCATCCGCTCCACCTTCATCGTCGGTTTCCCCGGCGAGACGGAAGAGGACGTGGACGTCCTGATGCAGTGGCTGAAGGAGGCGAAGATCGACCGGGCCGGCTGCTTCCAGTACGAGCCGGTGCAAGGCGCACCTGCCAATGAACTCGCCGGTGCCGTTCCGCCGGAGGTCAAGGAAGAGCGCTGGCACCGCTTCATGCAGATTCAACAGAAAGTCAGCGCCAAGCTGCTCAAAGGTCGCGTCGGCAGGACGCTGCCCGTCATCATCGACGAGGTCGGCGCAACGGTCGCCACGGGCCGCACCAAGTATGACGCGCCGGAGATTGACGGCGTCGTCTACGTGGCCTCGAAGAAGCCGCTGAAGCCGGGCGAGATCGTCGATGTGAAGATCGAGGCTTCAGACGAGTACGACCTACACGGAACGGCTGTCTAAGCCGGCCTCTAAGTCTCAAGAATCTGAGCGCTGCTGATCGTGTGGACGCCGGCAGCGCTCAAATCGTTTTTGGCCCTCGCCCATGAGCCATGGGTATCGATGGGACGCGAGGCATCCTCGATCAGATATGTCTCGAACCCGGCCGCGGCTGCGTCGAGAGCGGTCCACGCCACACAGAAATCCGTCGCCAGACCGGCGCAGAAGACACGCTCGAAACCGCGCTCCTTGAGGTAGCCTTCGAGGCCCGTCGAGGTCTTCCGGTCGGCTTCCTTGAACCCCGAATAGCTGTCGATGCCTGCGTTGTAGCCTTTGCGGATAATGAGCTGCGCGTGCGGGATCAGAAGATCGCGGGAAATCTCGGCACCCGGCGTGCCCTGGATACAGTGGTCCGGCCAGAGCACCTGTTGGCCGTAGTGCAATTCGGTCAGCTCGAAGGGCTGCCTGCCCGGATGGCTGGACGCGAAAGAAGCATGTCCGCTTGGATGCCAATCCTGCGTCAGAACGACATGTCGAAAGGCTTGTGCCAGCCGGTTGATAGGCTCGATGACCGCATCCCCTTCCGGCACGGCCAGAGCGCCGCCCGGGAGGAAATCGTATTGAACATCCACAACGATGAGGACGTCGGTATCACTCAGCTTGATCGCGCCTTGCTCGGCCACTCGCAGCCCTCCTTGTCTTGCGCGCGAATTATAGCGCTCCAAACGAAAAAGGCAGCCGATCGCTCGACTGCCTTTCAGGATTGTATGGAGTCCGCCGCTTATTGCGGGATCTTGTCCTCGATGCCCTTCACGTAGAAGTTCATGCCGAGGATCTGCTCATCGGAGAGTGCACCGTTGCCCTTGCACTCGATCTCCTTGCCGTCCTGGCCATAGACCGGGCACTTGAAGGGGTTGAGCTTGTGGGTCTTGATCGCGGCCTCGGTCTCCTCGGCCATCTTCTTCACGTCGTCGGGCATGTTCTTGTAGGGGGCCATCTGGACCATGTTGACGTCCAGCCCGCCCCAAGTGTCCTCAGACTTCCAGGTACCGTCCAGAACAGCCTTGGTGCGCTGGATGTAGTAGTCACCCCAGTGGTCGACGATGGCCGTCATCTGAGCCTTCGGGGCGAAGCGCTCCATATCGGAGGCCTGGCCGAAGCCGAGCTTGCCGCGCGCCTCGGCCGCCTGCAGAGGAGCCGGGCTGTCCGTATGCTGCGTGATCACGTCCACGCCTTGGTCGAGGAGCGCCTTGGCGGCATCGCCTTCCTTGGCCGGGTCAAACCAGGAATTCACCCACACCACCTTGAGCTTCACATTCGGGTTCACCGACTGCGCGCCGAGGAAGTAGGAGTTGATGCCGGAGATCACTTCCGGAATCGGGAAGGCGCCGACATAGCCGATCACCCCGGATTTCGTCATCTTTCCGGCGATCTGGCCGACGATGTAGCGGCCTTCGTGGAACTTGGCCGCATAGGTCGCCAGGTTCGGAGCGCGCTTGTAGCCGGTGGCGTGCTCGAACTTGATGTTCGGATACTTCTTGGCAACTTTGACGGTCGGCTCCATGAAGCCGAACGAGGTCGTGAAGATCAGCTTGTGGCCCGTGCGGGCCAGCTGCTCGATGGCACGCTCGGAATCGGCTTCCGGCACATTCTCGACGAAGGTCGTCTCGACCTTGTCGCCGAGAGCCTTTTCCATCTCTTTACGGCCCTGATCGTGCTGATAGCTGTAGCCGAAGTCGCCGACCGGGCCGACATAGACGAAACCGACCTTCAGCTTCTCCTGGGCCCCTGCGCTACCGGCGAAAAGGGCCAGGGCTGCTGCTCCCGCCAAGGCCCCGATGATCTTCTTTGAAAACATGCTCGCTCCCTCGAGTTAGGTTTCAGACATCCGTGGCAGTTCTGGATGTTTCTGGCAACTATTCCTGTGGCTAGAATAACACCACTTTGCTTATCGGTCAGGCACGAACGGCACACCCAGAGAGCCCGGAGCACCGATCGCACGCCCATGGCGCAGCGACAGGAGCAGGAGGGCAATGATCGTCGCAAGATAAGGAATAGCCGACAGAGCCTGCGCCGGGACGCCGAATTGAGCCGCCTGAGCATGCAGCTGCAGCACCGTGGCGGCACCGAAGATGTAGGCCCCCACCAACACCCAGGCCGGGCGCCACGCCGCGAAAACCACCAGCGCGAGCGCGATCCAGCCACGCCCCGCCGTCATGCCGGGAGCCCAGAACCGTGTGTAGACAAGGGATAGATAGGCCCCTGCCAGGCCTGCGCAGGCACCGCCGAACAGGATTGCGAGGAAACGGACGCGCAGCACCGGGAGCCCGAGGGCATGAGCCGATCCGTGGTTTTCGCCGATGGAGCGAAGAGTCAGACCGGAGCGAGTCCGGGTAAAATAGAGAGCGACCAGAACCGTCAAGGCGATGGAACCGTAGACGAAGAGATCCTGCTCGAAAAAAAGGCGGCCGATGAGCGGCAGGTCGCTTAAACCCGGGATATCCACTGGCGCGATGGGGTCACGCCTAGACCCGACAAAAGGAGCTCCGATCAGGCCGGACAATCCTACGCCGAAAATTGTAAGAGCGAGCCCCGAACCGACTTGGTTCGCTGCGAATCCGAGTACGGCCAAAGCAAAGAGAGCCGCCATCGCAACGCCAGCAGCGACCCCGGCCAATACACCGATGATCGTCGAATCGAAGGTTACCGCCGCAGCGAAGGAGCATGCCGCGCCCATGATCATCATGCCCTCAACGCCCAGATTCAGAACGCCTGAGCGTTCCGTCACCAGTTCGCCCAGGGCGGCGATGAGGAGTGGGGTGGAAGCAGTGACGATCGTGAGAAGAATGGCCTCGAATGTGGTCACTTGCCCCCTCCTATCGTCACAAAACGAACGCGGTAGCTCACCAAGGCGTCGGCCGCCAGGACGCAAAGCAGCAGGATGCCCTGGAACGCCTGTGTCAGATCGAGCGGCAGTTTCAGGAGAATCTGTGCGCTCTCACCGCCGATGAAGGTGAGCGCCAGCACGAGCGCTGCAACCAGGATGCCGAAAGGATTGAGCCTGCCGAGGAACGCCACCGTAATGGCGGTGAAGCCGTAGCCCGGGGAAATCGAGGGCTGGAGCTGCCCGATCTGGCCGGAGACTTCGGAGATGCCGGCGAGACCAGCAAGGCCGCCCGAAATGGCGAACACGGCCATGGTGGTCGACTTTGAGCTGAAGCCTGCAAAACGTGCCGCGCGAGGAGCATCGCCCGTGAGCTTGAGACGATAGCCGAAGAGGGTTCTGCCCAGGACTACGGCCGTCACGAGAACGGCGATGACGGCAAAGACCGTTCCGTAATTCACGCGGCTTGCCTCCATTACAGGCGGCAGAGTCGCCGACGGATCGAAGGTGACCGATTGCGGGAAGTTGAAGCCCTTCGGATCACGCCAGGGACCGCGCACGAGATAGTCGAGGGTGAGCTGCGCCACATAGACCAGCATGAGGCTGGTGAGAATCTCGTTGACGCCGAAGCGGGTCTTCAGAAAGGCAGGAATCAGGCCGTATAGCGCGCCGCCGATGACGCCGAGCAAGAGCATGGCAGGTAAAACCCAAGCTCCGGCATCAGTCCCATGTGTCTTGAGCGCCAGCCAGCCGCCGAAGATGGCGCCAATCACGTATTGGCCTTCAGCGCCGATGTTCCAGAGACTGGCGCGAAAGCAATAGGACAGGCCGATCGCGATGAGGGCCAGCGGCGTTGCCTTGACCAGCAGCTCCTGCAGCGACCACGGATCGCTCAACGGCTGAAGAAAATAGACGTTGAAGGCAGCGATAGGCGAGCGGCCCATGAGCCAGATCACGAAGCCTGCAATGACGAAGGCCGTAATGAACGCGGCGACCGGTGCGAGCGCCCGCGCAACGGGAGAGACGGTCGTGCGGGGCGTGAGCTCAAACCGCATGAGCGCCCCCTTGTGCTTGAGCCACGCCTAGCATTTCAAGGCCGACTGCCTCCTTGGTCCATGCGCCGATGGGTTTCAGCGGGCTCAAATATCCCTGATGGATCACTGCCATCTGGTCCGCGACCTCGAACAATTCGTCGAGATCCTGACTCACCACCACGACGGCACTCCCCTCGCGGGCCAGATCAACAAGCGCCTGGCGGATGAGACGCGCGGCGCCCGCATCGACACCCCAGGTCGGCTGATCGACAATGAGCAACTTCGGCTTGCGGACGATCTCGCGCCCGATCACGAATTTCTGCAGGTTGCCGCCGGAGAGCTTGCGTGCCTGCGGATCGCCTTCCGGCGTGCGGACATCGAAGCTCTTGATGATTGTGCGCGCGAGCCGCTTGGCAGCATTGAGGAGGATGAAGCCGGAGCGGCTCACTTCGGTGGCGGCGTGGGAAATCAGCGTGTTTTCACTCAACCGATGGGTCGGAGCTGCCGCGTGCCCCAGGCGCTCCTCGGGAACGAAAGCCGCCGAGAGGCGGCGGCGGGTATCGATCCCCACTGTGCCGCAAGCCCGGCCCGCAATGGTGATGGCATCGGCCCGGTCGGCCAACCGCTCGCCGGATAAGGCCGCGAACAGTTCGCTCTGCCCGTTGCCGGCAACGCCTGCGATGCCGACGATCTCACCGGCGCGCGCCACGAAGTTGATGTCTTTAAGGGCAACGCCATGAAGGCCCGCAGGCGGCATGTTGAGATGGTTGACCCGCAGAACCTCTCCCTGGGGGGCGTGAGGAGCATCGGAACGGATCTCGCCGACCTCGTTACCGACCATCAGCGCCGCAATCTCCCGCGCAGAAATCGCGCGCGGATCGATGGTCGCGACCACGCGCCCTGTCCTCAAGATCGTGGCGCGCCGGCAAAGGCGACGCACCTCTTCCAGCTTATGGGAGATGTAAAGGATCGAGCAGCCTTCAGCCGAGAGCTTGTCCAGCGTCTTGAACAGATGCTCGGCCTCTTGCGGCGTGAGAACGGAAGTCGGCTCGTCGAGGATCAGAAGGCGCGGATTTTGCAGAAGGCAGCGGACGATCTCGATGCGCTGGCGCTCGCCGGCCGACAGTGTCCAGACCGCCCGGTCCGCATCGAGAGCCAAGCCATAGGTCCGGCTGATCTCGCTCAAGCGGCCGCGAACCATGGCAAGGTCCCACTCGTCCGAGAGCGCCACCGCAATGTTCTCGGCCACCGTCATCTCGTCGAAGAGCGAGAAGTGCTGGAACACCATCCCGAGACCGAGGGCCCGCGCCTCGACGGGAGAGCCGATGGTGACCGGCCTCCCCTCCCATCGGATTTCACCAGTGCTCGGCTCGATCACACCGTAGAGAATCTTCACCAGAGTGGACTTGCCTGCTCCATTTTCGCCGAGGAGAGCATGGATTTCCCCCGGCTCGATGGTCAGATCGATGCCGTCATTTGCAAGGAGGTCGCCATAGCGCTTGCTGATCCCTTTAAGCTCGACGAGGGGTGGCCCGGATGGTGATACGTCTGCGTTCACGCAAGCGACTCTGACTTAAAAAAGGAAAAAGGTCCGACAAGAAGCATGGATAACGATCATAGGGATGCGCCGCACAGGTCGGCAATGGCGAATCCATGGTTTATTGTGAGTCGGCAAGCCGTCCACAACCAGATGACGGGGAAAGTCCTTGACCCAGAAAAGCTATAGCATTGCCGTCATCGGAGCCGGAGCTGCTGGCCTGAGTGCCGCCATCGCCTTCGCACGCGACGGCTTCGAAACGGTTCTGATCGGCGGTCTGGACGTGCGACGCGATGGGCGCACTGTCGCCCTCCTCAATGGCTCCGTCCGGTTCCTGGAAGCCCTGGGTGCTTGGCCCACCCTGGTTCCGGAGGCGGCTCCGCTCGAGACCATGCGGATCATCGACGACACGGGCAGCCTCTTCCGGCCGCCGCCGGTCTCCTTTTCCTCGCGCGAGATCGACCTCGATGCCTTCGGCTGGAACATCGAGAATGTGACGCTGGTGGAGAAACTCGCCGAAGCGGCTCGGAATTATGAGTATCTGACGATCATCACCGAGCAGGCCAAGGATTTCCGCACTGAGGCGGACCGGGCTGTCGTCTCGCTGACGGATGGCTCGGAAATAGAGGCCAATCTTGTCGTGGCTGCCGACGGCCGCAATTCCAGACTTCGTCAGATTGCAGGGATCGAGGCCCATACTTGGTCCTATCCGCAAACGGCTCTCACCACGATCCTGGCCCACGACCGGGAGCATCGGGAGATGTCGACCGAGTTTCACACCCGCCATGGGCCCTTCACCCTCGTTCCCCTGCCGGGCAAGCGCTCCAGCCTCGTCTGGGTGATGAGCCCGAAACAGGCTGAACGCCTCGCGAAGCTCGAAGATCAGGCGTTGGCTTTAGAGATCGAGCGCCAAGCTCACTCTTCTCTCGGCGCCATGCGCATTGACGGTCCCCGGGGGCTGGTGCCCATGAGCGGCCTTTCGGTCAATCGCTTCGGAGCGCCCCGCCTCGCTCTCGTCGGCGAAGCTGCGCACGTCTTCCCGCCCATCGGCGCCCAGGGGCTCAATCTCGGGTTCCGCGACGTGGCATCCTTGAGGGATGCGGTGGTGGACGCCTTCGACGATGGACGCGAGCCCGGATCGCCCGAAACCTTGCGGCAGTACCAGCGCAGCCGCGATCTCGACGTCCGCCTGCGCACGGCTGCGGTGGATGGGCTCAATCGGACCCTTCTCACCGGCCTCCTGCCGGCCGATCTTCTGAGGGGCGCGGGACTTCTCGCCCTCAGCAAGGTCGGCTTCCTGCGCCGCGCCGTCATGCGCGAGGGCGTGCTGCCCCATATGGGCGCGCCCCGCCTCATGCAGGATGCATCAGCCGCTTAAGGGATGAGATCGTAGGACAAGGTGCCGGTCTTGGTGGTGAGGTAGAGCACTGCCGTCAACGTCAGGATCGACACCAGCGTCCCGATGAGAACGCAGGCAGAAGCCCGTTCCACCCCCACATTGTACTGGGTGGAGATCACGAAGATGTTCAGAGCGGGCGGCAGCGCCGCCATGATCATGGCCGCATAGGTCCAGGTCTGTCCGAAATCGCCGACGGCCGACAGCACCACCCAGACCAGCAGCGGGTGCAGGATGAGCTTAATGAACACGAGGGCCGGCACTTCCCCCGGAATACGCCCCAAGGGGCGCAGGGCCACGGTCACGCCGAGGAGAAACAAGGCACAGGGCGCGGCAGAGCCCGAGAGCCATGTGATCATCTGATTGATCGGGCCGGGCACCTCGAGATGCAGATAGCTTGCAGCAATGCCGATGGCCGTCGCCACGTTGAAGGGATGGGTCGCGACACGCCAGATGATCCGCCGAATGGTGGCCGTCAGATTCAGCCTCTCCACGCCCGCAACCGACATGAGCAGCGGCACCGCCGAGAACAGGAACAGGTTGTCGAACACGAAGATGAGAACGACCGGTGCGCTAGCGGCGGGCCCGATGGCGGCCAGGATCAGGGGTGGCCCCATGTAGCCGATATTGGAATAGGAGCCTGCGACACCCTGCATCACCGATTGGGGAAGGTCCTTCGTGTGGCGCCAGCCGGCTGCCAGGGACAGCAGGAAGGCGCAGGCCGTCGAAAAAGTGGTCGCCGCGATGAAAGTCCAATTCGCCAGCTGGTCCAGAGGCTTATCCGCGATCAGGCGGAAGAAGAGGCACGGCAGCGCCACATAGATCAGGAAAAACTGCATCCAGGCCAGCCCACTCTCCGGCTGCTTGACCATCTTGCCGCAGAAGAAGCCGAGACCGATGAGGCCGAAGAACGGGGCAAGCAGGTTGAAAAGCCCGATCAGGTCGGACATCGCAGGCTCCTGAAGAGTGGGGGAAGGCAGCGAGGACTTGGGGTAACACTTCTGGCAAGGTTCTAACCGTGCAGCAATCCCACCTTTGGAAGGCTGGCAGACCAAGAATGCAGACCTCGCTGACGTCTTCTCTCCAAGATCGTCACTACCGTTTGCCTGCTGTCGTAATAAGCTCTTGGCAATACTCTCTCGATCGTGACGATCGCGGATTTGGAGATTCCGACGCGTGCGCCTATATGCGTGTCCAAGGAGTTAGGACCATGCCTATGAAAGCGAGTTCAGCGAAATTCGCGATCGGCCAGGTGGTCAGACATCGCCTGTTCGACTTCAGAGGCCTCATTTTCGATGTGGACCCTGAATTCGACAACACGGAAGAATGGTGGCTGTCGATCCCCGAGGACGTGCGCCCGCGCAAGGACCAGCCGTTTTACCACCTCTTCGCCGAGAACGCGGAAACCGAATATATTGCCTATGTGTCCGAGCAGAACCTGATGCCGGACCATTCGGACGAACCCCTGCGCAATCCCATGATTGAGGAAATGTTCGTGCGCGAGCCGAATGGCGCCTACCGTGCCAAACCCACCTTCGCCAATTAAATCGGTCGCATAAACGAAAACGCCGGGCGAAAAGCCCGGCGTTTTTTGTTTCCTGGACGTCCAGATTAGGGCTTCGGAGCAGCCTGAGCGCTCGGAGCCGCGGCGCCACCGCCCTGGCTCTGAAGCATCTTCTGGCGCATCTCTTCACTCTTCTTCTGGAGCTCTTCCTGCAGCTTCTTCTGCTGCTCCTCGAGCACCTTCGGGTCGATCGGAGGACCGTCGAAGGCCTTGCCGAAGCCGGCGGCCGGAACCGCGAAGGTGATCTCGCGGCCAACCTGGTTCTGAACGCTGACGTTCAGGTTGGCGCCCTTCTTGAGGGAGGCGATGAAATCATCCTTCACCTGGGCCTCGGCGAAGCAGCCGTTGGGCAGGCACATCACGTAGCGGCCGGGGGTCGCCTGACCCTGGTCGACGGCGAAGCGCAGGCCGGGCTGCAGGAGCAGGCCGAGCGGCATCACGAAGCGGACGACCTTCTGCGGCTGCTGACCCTTCACGTCATAGACGGCAAGAGCGAGAACCGGCTGGCCCTGATCCGACACGAAGTCGCGGGTGGTGTAGCAGATCTCGGTGTTGGTGTTCTGGTCCTTGCCGCAGACCTTCGTCCATTCCGGCTGGGAAGGCTCAGCCTTCACCTGAACGACCGTGGGACCGGACTGCTGCTGTGCCGGCTGGCCCTGCGCAGGAGCAGGAGCTGGAGCAGGAGCTGCGGGCTTGGCCGGTTGAGCGGCAGGAGCCGCCGGCTTCGGCTGAGCCTGAGCGAAAGCGGGAGCGCTGGCGAGAAGGGCCAAGGCGGTAGCCAGGCCACGGGTGCCCCCCAAGCTCGCGATGCGTGTCGCGAATGACATGTCGTTAGATCCTCTTCAGTCGAAAGGTCGGCTCTTGAATGGGCCGTTGGTATCCGGCTTTCTTAAACCTGCAATGGGACGGTGAATCTTTGCCGAATGCGGCGAAGACATGACCTGTGGCGCTCCTTTAACCTTTCGCGTGCTAGGTTTCCAGTCACTTCGGGCAGATTCCTGTACAATATTGCCCGCCGAATTTGCCACCGAGCGCCATTACGCAGCAGGAGCGCCATGAGCTGCACTCTTATACGAATTTTTCGCCTGCTTGCCACTCTTGCCCTGGTGACTTTTGGGGTCATGGTTGCAGCAAAGGCGGAAACCCTGCGGCATGGCATCGCCATGCATGGCGAACCCGCGCTTCCGGCGGATTTCCCTCACCTGCCCTATGCCAATCCTGATGCACCCAAAGGCGGGCGAATCACGCTGGCCATCCAGGGCACCTTCGACAGTCTCAACCCCTTCATCGTTCTTGGCGTCGCCCCGCCCGCCGTTCCCATTTACGTGGTCCAGAGCCTGATGATGCGCTCCCAGGACGAGCCGTTCACGGTCTACGGCCTGGTTGCCCGCTCGGCCGAGATGCCCGAGGACCGCAGCTCCGTGACCTTCAACCTCGATCCGAGGGCTCGTTTCTCGGATGGTCATCCGCTGACGGCGGAGGATGTCCGCTTCACCTTCGAGCTTCTGAAAAAGCACGGCAAACCCTTTTACCGCTCGATCTTCGGGCAGGCGAAGGCCGTCGTCATCGAGAATCCCCACCGGATCAAGTTCGACCTCTCGGGAGCCAACGACCGGGAGCTGCCTTTGCTGATCGCGATGATGCCGATCTTCCCGGCCCATGCGACCGACCCGGATACCTTCGCCAACACCACCCTCACCCCTCCGATCGGGTCCGGCCCCTATGTCATTAGCGAGGTGCGACCTGGCGAGCGTGTAGTCCTGAAGCGCCGAAAGGACTTCTGGGCCGAGGACCTGCCGATTCTGCGCGGGCTCTTTAACTTCGACGAGATCCGCTACGATCTCTACCGCGACGCCAACACCATGTTCGAGGCGTTCAAGGCCGGGCTTTATGACTACAGGCTGGAAGGCGACCCGACCCGATGGGCTTCGGGATATGACTTCCCCGGCACCAGAAGCGGGCGGATCGTCCGCGAAACGATCCCTATCCAGCTCCCCAAGGGTATGAACGGCTACGTGTTCAACACCCGCCGCGCCATTTTTGCCGATGTCAGGGTGAGGGAAGCCTTAGGGTATATGTTCGATTTCGAATGGCTGAACCGCAACCTGTTCTATGGCCTGCTGAAAAGATCCGACAGCTATTTTGCGGGCTCTGATCTCTCCTCGGCCAGCCGGCTGGCCACGACGCGCGAGCGTGAGCTTCTCGCCCCGTTCCCGGGTGCTGTCCGTGAGGACATTCTCGAAGGGCGCTGGGCCCCGCCCGTCGCCGATGGATCGGGGCGGGACCGGGAGATGGCGCGCCAGGCCTTGGCCCTGCTCTCCGAAGCGGGCTGGGTTCTCGAGGAGAATATTCTGCGCCGCAAAGATACCGGAGAGCCCTTTGCCTTCGAGATGCTGGTGAATTCGCGCCAGCAGGAGCGCTTGGCCCTGAATTACGCGCAGACGCTTGAGCGGATTGGAATCAGCGTGAAGGTGCGCCTGGTGGACGATGTTCAGTATTGGCGCCGCATTTCCCGGTTCGAGTACGACATGATCCAATGGGTTTGGCCCGCATCCGCCTCTCCGGGGAATGAGCAGCGCAACCGTTGGGGATCCGAAGCGGCTCAGAGGGATGGTTCCTTCAACTACTCAGGAGCTACCTCTCCCGCTATCGACCACATGATCGATGCTCTGCTGGAGGCAAAAAGTCGTGAGGACTTCGTCTCGGCAGTGCGTGCCCTCGACCGCATTCTGCTCTCGGGCTTTTATGTCATTCCACTCTTTTACGTGGGTGATCAATGGCTTGCCTATGACAGCACTTTGAAGAAGCCAGATCGGACGCCCCTTTTTGGATCCTACATCGACGTCTGGTGGCGCCGCTGAATTAACTCCTTGGGAACCATGGCTACGCCCACTGTTACGCTTCCGTTCAGCTAGCCGATGCAACTAATCTCTTGCTTTGTTCGTTGAGCGAGGTGTCTCCTGTCTCAATGAACGCGTTTTGACGCAAGGGTGTTGCAATGAACGGAATGCAGAAGGTACTCGTCGTGGATAACGGCGAGCGCGCTCCTGACAGCGCTCTTTCGGCAGAACTCGCAGGCATGGGATACGCAAGCGTCACGACTCCTTTCGAAGCTGCGGATGACGTTCTGGCGCTCATCCCGAGCCCTGCCGCCGTCGTGCTGCAGATGCCTCTGCATGCTAACTGGTCCGAACGACGCCGGTTCCTGGAACTCGCCACCCGCCTGCGCAAGACTTTGGCCGCTAGCCATACGCCTGTCATCGTGACGGGCGGAGTGAGCGGCGCAGTCGCAATGTTGCAGAATGAACTGAACACACGTGCTGTCGCTGCTGCGGAACTGTAATCCTCAGGCTGCTTTTTTCTCTGCAATCCGCACCAGATCCCGCAGGATGACGGTCGACGCCTTGATGCGTTCGTCCGGCGTTTCTACGTCGCGCACGAACACGATCTTCATGTCCGGGCGTACCTTCGCGAACGAGGCTTGCTCGGTCACATAAGAGATAAGGCCCGTTGGATTGCCGAAGGAATTGTCGCGGAAGGAAATGATGATGCCCTTCGGGCCGCCATCCACCTTCTCCACATTGGCGCGTCGGCAAAGAACCTTGATCGCCATGATCTTGAGAAGCTGATCGACCTCCGAAGGAACGGGTCCGAAGCGGTCGACGAGTTCCGCCCGGAAGGCTTGGATTTCTGCATCCGTCTCGAAGGTCGAAAGGCGACGATAGAGACCGAGACGCAGCTGCAGGTCGGCGATGTAGCTTTCGGGAATCATCACCGGTGCCCCCACGGAGATCGTCGGCGACCATTGATCCTCGGCGGGCTCTTCGATGCCTGCCTTCAACTGCGCGACGGCCTCCTCCAGCATCTGCTGATAAAGCTCGTAACCCACTTCCTTGATATGACCGGACTGCTCCTCCCCGAGCAGGTTGCCCGCGCCGCGAATGTCGAGATCATGCGAGGCGAGCTGGAAGCCTGCGCCCAACGTATCGAGCGTCTGCAGCACCTTCAGACGCCGTTCGGCCTGAGCCGTGAGATTCTTGTTGGCAGGCACGGTGAACAGGGCATAGGCACGCGTCTTCGAGCGGCCGACGCGTCCGCGCAGCTGATAGAGCTGCGACAGGCCGAACATGTCGGCGCGATGCACGATGAGCGTATTGGCAGTAGGAATATCGAGACCGGACTCCACGATGGTGGTGGAGAGCAGGATGTCGTACTTGCCCTCATAGAAGGCCGTCATGACGTCCTCCAACTGACCTGCCGCCATCTGACCGTGGGCCACCGCCACCTTCGCCTCCGGCACCTCCTTGTCGAGAAAGGCCTTCACGTCTCCGAGATCGTCGAGACGCGGCACCACATAGAACGCCTGCCCGCCCCTGTAGCGCTCGCGCAGCAGTGCTTCGCGGACGAGCAGAGGATCGAACGGTGTGATGAATGTGCGCACCGCCAGGCGATCCACCGGCGGCGTGGTGATGAGCGACAGCTCGCGCACTCCTGTGAGCGCCAATTGCAGGGTTCGCGGAATGGGTGTTGCGGAGAGCGTCAGCACATGCACTTCGGCGCGCAGTTCCTTCAGGCGCTCCTTGTGGCTCACACCGAAATGCTGCTCCTCGTCCACGATGATGAGGCCGAGGTCTTTGAACTTGATCGACTTTCCCAGCACGGCATGGGTGCCGACGACGATATCGACCGAGCCGTCCGCCAATCCTTCCTTGGTTTTCTTCAGTTCGCCGGAAGGCACGAAGCGGGATGCCTGCGCGATATTGAGCGGCAGGCCACGGAACCGATCACAGAAGGTCTTGTAATGCTGGCGCGACAGCAGTGTCGTCGGCACCACCACGGCGACCTGTTTGCCGCTCATGGCCGCGACGAAAGCAGCGCGCAGCGCAACCTCGGTCTTGCCGAAGCCCACGTCACCGCAGACGAGACGGTCCATGGGACGGCCCGAGGCCATGTCGTCGAGAACCGCCTCGATGGCGTTGAGCTGGTCTTCGGTCTCATCATAGGGGAAGCGCGCGGCGAACTCGTCGTAGAGTCCTTCCGGCGGGATCATGCGCGGCGCTTCCTTCAGGATGCGCGCCGCCGCGATCTTCATGAGCGCGCCCGCCATCTCGCGGATGCGCTGCTTCATGCGGGCTTTGCGCGCCTGCCAGGCGCCGCCACCGAGCTTGTCGAGCTGGACTTCCGTCTCTTCCGAGCCGTAGCGGGTCAGAAGCTCGATGTTCTCAACCGGCAGGAACAGGCGGTCGCCGCCGGCATAATGCAGCTCAAGGCAATCGTGAGGCGCGCCGGCAGCCTCGATGGTCTTCAGCCCCTCGAAGCGGCCGATGCCGTGATCCACGTGCACCACGAGGTCGCCGGGCGTGAGAGCCGCCACTTCGGTCAGGAAATCCTGCGGGCGCCTGGACTTGCGCTTCTGGCGCACGAGACGGTCGCCGAGAATGTCCTGCTCGCTGATGACGGTCAGATCGCCGGTCTCGAACCCGTGCTCCAGCGGCCAGATGCCCACCGGGACCTCGTTGCGCGGATAGGCCATGGCCTCCGAGAACCGGCCGATGGGCTTCGTCTGCCTCAGATCATGATCCTGCAGCACATGGCAGAGACGCTCGCGCGAGCCGTCGGACCAGGCACCGAGAATGACGCGGCGGCCTTGTGCCTGCTGATCGCGGATGTGGCGCACCACGGCCTCGAACACGTTCGCGCTTTCATCGGCACGCTCGGCGATGAAATTGCGTCCCTGCCGCGCACCGCAATCGACCACGAGACGCCCGCCTTCCGCTTCCGGAACGGCAAAGGGCGTCAGCCGGGCCAGCGGCAACGCAGCGGTGCGCTCTGCCCACTCCTCAGGCTTGAGATAGAGCTGATCGGGCGGCAATGGGCGATAAGGCGCGACGCCGGGCTGGTTCTGCCCCATGTTCTCACGCCGGGCGTCGTAGTAATCCTTCACCTGCGACAGGCGCTCGGCGGCAGCATCGTCATCCAGCGGATCGAACACGACCGGAATGCCGGGCACATAATCGAGCAATGTGTCGAGATGGTCATGGAAGAGTGGCAGCCAGTGCTCGAGGCCGGGATAGCGCCGCCCCTCGCTGATCGCCTCGTAGAGTCGGTCGTCGCGAGTGGGCGCGCCGAACATGGCTACATAGGCTTGCCGGAAGCGCTTGATGCTCTCGGTGGTCAACTGCACCTCGCTCATCGGCACGAGGTCCAGGGAGCGAAGGGTGCCGACTGTGCGCTGGCTTTCGGGATCGAAGGAGCGGATCGATTCCAGGGAATCGCCGAAGAAGTCGAGGCGCACCGGATTCGGAAGACCAGCGGGATAAAGGTCGATGATGCCGCCGCGTACGGCATATTCGCCCGTATCGCGCACCGTGCCTGTGCGCATGAAGCCGTTGGTCTCGAGCCAGTTGATGAGAAGCGTCGTGTCCACCACGTTGCCCGGCGCGGCGGAGAAGGTTTCCGCAGCGATGCGCGCCCTCGGCGGTACGCGCTGCACGAGAGCATTCACGGTCGTCGAGAGGATGCGAGGCTTGTCCTCGGAGGTCTTCGAACGGGCCAGCCGCGCCAGCGTCGTCATGCGCTGCGCCGTGATCGCAGCATTCGGCGACACACGGTCATAGGGCTGGCAGTCCCAGGCCGGGAAAGTCAGCACCTCGATTTCCGGAGCGATGAAGCCGAGGCCATTCGCGAAATTCTGCTGCCTCTGGCCGTCACGGGCCACATGGACCAGGACGGCCGGACCTTCGATGCTCCCCGAAAGACCACGCGCAAGATCGGCGACCGCCAGCACATCGAACCCGTCCGGAACGCTGGAGAGCGTCAGGCCTTGGCCTTTCTTGAGGGCATCGAGAGCACGGTTTAGGGCAGATTTCATGGCAATGTGTCAGGTCAATGGGGAGAGAACGCGGGCTCTTGGGCCCGGTTCGTTCGATGGTACACAAAGGGTCCGGCTGTCATTCCCGGTCGGAGCGAAGCGGAGGGAAAGGACTCTACTCACACGCGCTGCGGCAGGAATCCCTTCCCGGTTCTTCGGACCGCAGGAGAGGACGGCAGGTCAAGTGTGAATCGGCGAAGTGTGGGTATGGAACGCCTTCAACCGGCGGAACAAAGGCGTTTCGTAGTTCGAGGGCGTCTCGATCTCGCCGGTGATCCAGCCGAGCAGATCACGGTCGGTCACCTCGATCAGACGCTCGAAATCGGCTAGGTCCTCCTCCGAGAGGTCGCCGATCTCGGCATCCGCGAAGCGGCCCATGATCAGGTCCATCTCGCGCATGCCCCGGTGCCAGGCCCGGTAAAGGATCTGCCTGCGACGAACATCGAGGTCGGCGCTGCTGCGTGTCGTCCCGCTCATGAAAATGCTCCGGTGAGATAAAGATAACGTCGCTTCAAAGCGGCTTGGCCGCTATATAACCATCTCCCCTCGACTTACTACCCGTTTGATGTCTTTGCGCCCTTCCATTCTCGATCCCTTGTTCGCCCCGGCAGCCGCCCTGCCCGGCGTCGGACCGAAGATTGCCCCCCTCCTGGACCGCCTTCTGGGCGAGCCGGGGAGGCCCGCGCGCGTGGTCGATCTGCTGTTTCACCTGCCGAGCAGCGGCATTTCCCGGGAAATGAAAGGCTCCATTGCCGATGCGCCCGTTGGCGAGCCGGTCACTCTGTCCGTCACCGTGGTCGCCCATCGCCCGCCCCCGCCGGGCCGCCGCGCGCCGTACCGGATCCTGGTGGAAGATGAGACCGGAGACGTGTCGCTCGTCTTTTTCAACGGCCAGAGGGCGCGTCTCGAAAAGCTCCTGCCGGTGGGCGAGCGCCGCTATGTCTCCGGTAAAATCGAGCTCTGGGACGGCCGCCGCCAGATGGTTCATCCGGACCGGATTCTGGACGAGAGAGGCATCGAGAACCTTCCCGCCGTAGAGGCCGTCTATGGCCTCACCGAAGGTCTCTCCTCGCGCATGGTGGGCAAGTACATCGGTGCGGCGCTGGAGCGCGTCCCGAACCTGCCCGAATGGCAGGATTCCGCCTGGCTTGACCGGAACGCCCTGCCCGATTTCCGAAAAGCCTTGTTCGCTCTGCACAGGCCCGACAGCGCATTGCAGCTTTCTGAAGAGGCGATAGCCAAATCCGCACCGCGTCGTCGTCTTGCCTACGACGAACTGCTCGCCTCTCAACTGGCCCTCGCGCTGGTGAGAAGCCGCATGCGGCGGCTGCCGGGCCGGGTGAATGCGGGTGACGGGCACCTCGTTGAAAAGCTGAAAAAGGCCCTGCCCTTCGGCCTTACGTCATCCCAGACCCAGGCCATCGATGACATCCGCCGCGATCTCGTCTCTGACAAGAAGATGCTGAGATTGCTTCAGGGCGATGTAGGCTCGGGCAAGACCGTTGTCGGTCTCCTAACCATGGCCAGTGCTATCGAGGCCGGCCGTCAGGCTGCCATGATGGCGCCGACGGAAATCCTGGCGCGCCAGCATTACGAGCGCCTCGCCCCCATGGCCGAACAGGCCGGCCTCACCATTGCCCTTCTCACGGGGCGAGAGAAAGGCGCTGCCCGCAAAACGGTGCTCGCCGGGCTCGCGGACGGCAGCATCCAGATCGCGGTGGGGACCCATGCCCTGTTCCAGGAAGGTGTCGCTTTCCAGGATCTCGGCGTCGCGGTGGTCGATGAGCAGCATCGCTTCGGCGTGCACCAGCGTCTCGCACTGGGCTCCAAAGGCGAAGCGGTCGACATTCTCGTCATGACCGCAACGCCAATCCCGCGCACGCTGGCGCTCACCTATTTCGGCGACATGGACGTGTCGGTGCTGAGCGAAAAGCCGGCAGGCCGCAAGCCCATCGCCACGAAGCTGATTTCCACCGACCGGCTCGACGAGGTGATCGGCGGCATCGGCCGTGCCATCGCCAATGGCGATCAGATCTATTGGGTCTGTCCGCTCGTAGGTGAATCCGAGACCGTCGATCTCGCCGCAGCCGAGGAACGCTTCGAGACATTGAAGAGCTTCTTCGGCGACCAGGTCGGCCTCATCCACGGCAAGATGGCGGGCAAGGACAAGGATTCCGCCATGGAGCGGTTCTCGAGCGGAGAAGCCAAGATCCTCGTCTCAACCACCGTGATCGAAGTGGGCGTCGACGTGCCCAATGCCTCGATCATGGTGATCGAGCACGCAGAGCGCTTCGGCCTTGCGCAGCTCCATCAGCTCCGCGGGCGCATCGGGCGCGGTTCGAAATCCTCCACCTGCCTTCTCGTCTACAAGGGCCCACTCGGACAGGTCGCGCAGGCGCGGCTCGAGATGATGCGCCAGACGGAGGACGGCTTCCGCATCGCGGAAGAAGACCTACGCCTTCGCGGCGAAGGCGAAGTCCTGGGCACCCGCCAATCGGGGACGCCCGGCTTCAAGCTGGCGCGCCTGGAGGTCGACGGCGATCTTCTCGCCGCCGCACGGGACGACGCGCGGCTGATCGTGGACAAGGATCCTGAACTGATGAGCGAGCGCGGTCAGGCCCTGCGGACCATGCTCTATCTCTTTGAGCGGGACTCGGCGATCAAGCTGTTGAGGGCGGGCTGAAATCACTCCTTTCGTCATGGCCGGGCTTGACCCGGCCATCCACGTCTTAGGAAACGCAGCGGCTTGAAGACGTGGATCCCCGGCTCAAGGCCGGGATGACGGGCATGAGGGATCACTCCACCGTCACGGACTTCGCGAGGTTACGCGGCTGATCCACGTCTTTGCCCATGAAGACCGCCGTGTGATAGGCGAGTAGCTGGATCGGAATCGAATTCACGATTGGCGCGACGACGGGATGCACGGAGGGCATCACGATCGTGGCCATGGTTTCGAGACCCGTTTCCAGCGCGCCCTTCTCATCGGTGATGAGAATGATACGGCCGCCACGCGCCGCCACTTCCTGCATGTTCGAGACGGTCTTCTCGAAGATGTTGTCATAGGGCGCGATGACGATGACCGGCATGGTCTCGTCGATGAGCGCGATAGGCCCGTGCTTCAACTCGCCCGCCGCATAGCCCTCGGCGTGAATGTAGGAGATTTCCTTGAGCTTCAGCGCGCCTTCCATGGCGAGCGGGTAAGACGTCCCGCGGCCGAGATAGAGCACGTCCTTCGCCTTCGAGAGCTCACGCGCCAGGATCTCGATATCGTGCTCGCGCTTCATGGCCTCGCTCATCTGGCCGGGAACGGCGATGAGCGCATCCACCAGCTCCTTCTCCTCTTCAGGGCTCAGGGTGCCGCGGGCTCGGCCAGCCGCAATGGCGAGTGAGAGAAGAACCGTGAGCTGGCAGGTGAAGGCCTTCGTCGAGGCCACGCCTACCTCGACCCCCGCCAGTGTCTGCGCAACGACCGCACTTTCACGCGCCATGGTCGACGTCGGCACGTTGACCACCGAAAGTGTATGCAGCTTCTCGGCACTCGCATAACGAAGCGACGCCAGAGTGTCCGCCGTTTCGCCGGACTGAGACACGAAGAGAGCAAGCTCGCCTGGCTCCAGAGGCGCCTCGCGGTAGCGAAACTCGGAGGCCACATCGATCTCGACCGGGATGCGCGCCAGACGCTCGAACCAGTATTTCGAGATGAGACCGGCGAGATAGGCCGTGCCGCAGGCGGAAATGGAGATCCGTTTCAGATTCTTGAAATCGAAGGGCAGCGCGAAAGGAAGTTCCACGCGCCCGGCGGTGAAGTTCACGTAGTGGGCAAGAGTGCGCCCTACGACTTCCGGCTGCTCGTGGATTTCCTTCGCCATGAAGTGCCGGTGATTGCCCTTGTCCGCCATGAAGGAGCTGGCGAGAATCTTGTGGCGCTGACGCTTGACCATGGCTCCGGACGCGTCGCGGATATCAGCGCCTTTGCGCCGCAGAATCGCCCAATCGCCATCTTCGAGATAGGTGATGTCGTCGGTGAAGGGGGCAAGAGCCAGGGCGTCGGAGCCCAAATACATCTCGCCTTCGCCATAGCCGATGGCGAGAGGCGCGCCATGGCGGGCACCGATCAGCAGATCGTCCTCACCATGAAACAGGAAAGCGAGCGCGAAGGCACCGCGTAGGCGCGGCAATGTCACGGCCACGGCCTCGATCGGCCCACGCCCCTGGTGCATTTCGTAGGTGACGAGCTGAGCCACGACTTCGGTGTCGGTTTCCGTCTCGAAACGAATACCCTTGGCTTCCAATCCGGCCTTCAGCTCGCGGAAGTTCTCGATAATGCCGTTATGGACCACGGCCAGCTTGTCGGTCGCATGCGGATGGGCATTGGTCTCGTTGGGTTTCCCATGCGTCGCCCAGCGGGTATGGCCGATGCCGATGACGCCCGAGAGCGGGGACTGGTCGAGTTTAGCCTCGAGATTCCGGAGCTTGCCTTCGGCCCTGCGGCGGTCGAGATGGCCATATTCCAATGTTGCCACCCCGGCCGAATCGTAACCCCGATATTCGAGCCTCTTCAGGGCCTCAAGGATTTGAGGCGCGACAGGGGTGTTTCCAACAATTCCGACGATTCCGCACATGCCCTGAGGCTTCCTTTGAGACGGTTAGTTTTATGCCAAGCTCGAGGCTTCCATACAGAGGATGCTGCTCTCATCGGAATCAACTTGCATGACAAATTATGACAGCTAACCCCTATTTTCCTTTAGCTGCCTTGGCTTTAGCACGGAATTCAACGGCCCAGCCATCCTTCAGGACCTGACGTCCGCGCCCCAGAGCAAGGGCATCGGCAGGTACGCTTTCGGTGATCACGGAGCCGGAACCGACGAAGGCTCCATTGCCGATGGTGACAGGCGCGACAAGCGATGAGTTGGAGCCGATGAAGGCCCCCTCGCCGATCTCCGTACGGTACTTATTGTAGCCGTCGTAATTGCAGGTGATCGTCCCCGCGCCGATATTGGCTTCGGCTCCGACACTGGCATCGCCGAGATAGGTCAGGTGGCTGACTTTGGCACCGGCACCCAGGTCTGTGTTCTTGATCTCCACGAAATTGCCGACTTTGGCCTTGGGGCCGATGACAGCACCAGGGCGCAGGCGAGCGAAAGGTCCAACGCCGGCGCCGGACGCGATGCGTGTCCCCTCCAGGTGGCTGAAGCTGTGAATGACGGCTCCCGGCTCCACGGTGACGCCAGGACCAAAAACCACATGCGGTTCGACAATCACATCCTGCCCGAGACGAGTGTCATAGCTCAGGAAGACAGTCTCCGGCGCGACAAGAGTCACGCCTGCCGCCATGGCGGCCGACCGCAGGCGCTCCTGGATCATCCGCTCGGCAGCTGCGAGCTGTGCCCGATCATTGACGCCGTGCACCTCTTCCTCCGGCACAACGGCGACCGCCGTGCGATGTCCGAGCTCGCGTGCGATTTCGACGATATCGGTTAGGTAATATTCACCCTTGGCGTTGTCATTGCCGACCTTGTCCAGAAGCGTCAGGGCGAGATCGCCGCTGATCGCCATCAGGCCTCCGTTGCAGAGGCCGATCGACCGTTCGGTCTCCGTCGCATCCTTATGTTCCCTGATCGCGAGCAACTGGCCATCCGCCATGATCAGGCGTCCATAGCCGGTCGGATCCTTCGGCTCGAAGGCCATGACCACCACCGCGGCACCGCCTGCCAATGGCGCACGCAACTTCGCAAAGGTTTCCGTCCGCACGAGAGGGGTATCCCCGAATGCGACAATCACGTCATCCGTTTTTTCCGCCAGGACCTCCCGGGCACTGAGAACCGCGTGCGCGGTTCCAAGCCGCTCCCGCTGCACGAAGGTCCGAGCATTCGGCAGGCTCCTGCGCGCCTCCTTCTCCACATCTTCGCGGTCAGGACCGATGACCACGGCAGTCTGCGTCGCACCGGCCTCGGTCAGGACGGCCAGGACATGTCCGAGCATGGAGCGGTTCGCTACCTGATGCAGCACCTTGGGCTTATCTGATTTCATCCGGGTGCCTTCCCCCGCAGCCAGAACAATGGCGAGGCAGCTCCGGGCGGTGGAGGTCATGGGGGAATCGCTCGACGTCATAAGGTTTCAATCCGGTAAGGGTTCTGCTGTGCTGCTAGATCAGAAGAGGTAATTCGGCAATCTTTTCATGGGGAAAGGCTTCTCAAGCGAACTGCCTCGTTTACTTCATACTCATGTTTGATGATAAACCATGAGACTTCCTGATTGTTTGGCCAAAGAGCCACGTTCACACAAGAGTATCACTGTGTCGGTTTCGCTGGGGGCCCCGCGCCCTTCTCATCCTCGGCGACGCGATGTGCTGACCTTTCTCAGCGCTTCCGTTGCCGCGCTTAGCCTTGCACCTGCAGTTCGGGCCCAGACGCCCCAAGCCACCATTGCCTCGCGCATGGGGGACAGCCAGCGCTTCGACTCCGCAGCGGTCACCGACATAGCCCGGCAGCTTTCTAAAAAGCCGTTCGTGCAGCCGCCGAGCGATCTGCCGGATGTGTTCTCGAATCTGAACTACGATCAGTACGTCTCCATCAAATCCCTCCAGCCACCGATCTGGAGCACGGAGGGCCGCGGCATTGCCCTGGAGCCTCTTCATCGCGGCTTCGTGTTCAGCAATGCGGTCGACCTGTTCCTCGTCGAGGATGGGGCTGTCCGGCGGGTCGGGTATGATCGCGCGCAATTCAACTTCAATGGAATAAACGTCCCTAGCGACCTGAAAGATATCGGGTTTTCGGGCTTCCGCCTGGTCTCCCATCCGGCCGAGAGCAAGCCTTACGAATTTGCCATCGTTCAGGGAGCAACATTCTTCCGGGCCTTGGCTCGCGGCCAGAACTATGGTGCCATCGCCCGCGCTCTGACCCTGAAGCCTGCGGAGGCGAAGGGCGAAGAATTTCCCATCTTCAGGGCCTTCTGGATCGAACGGCCCAGCATCGGCAGCACCAGCATCACCGTTCATGGCGTCCTTGATTCCGAATCGACGACCGGTGCTGTGCGCATGACTTTCCGCCCGGGCGACATGACCATCGTGGACGTGGAGACGACCCTCTTCCCGCGCGTGAATTTGGAGCATGTAGGCCTCGGAGGCATGGCCTCGACCTATTTCTACGGTCCGAACGACCGTCGCAATGCGGATGACATTCGCCCTGCCGTCTACGAGTCCTCGGGCCTCCAGATGCTGAACGGCCAGGGCGAGTGGCTCTGGCGTCCCCTGCATAACCCCGAGACTCTTCAGATCTCCGCCTTCGTGGACAACTCGCCTCGCGGATTCGGCCTGCTCCAGCGGGAACGCTCCTACGAGACATTCCAGGACGACGACCAGCGTTTCGAGCGCCGCCCGAGTCTTTGGGTCGAACCTCTGGGCGAATGGGGTCAGGGGAGCGTTCAGCTGCTCGAGATTCCAACCGACGCGGAGATCAACGACAACATCCTGGCCTATTGGCGCCCGAAGGCTCCCATGGCTGCCGGATCGGAGGTTTCTTTCGCCTACCGGCAGTACTGGGGCTGGAACTCGCCGGAGCGGCCGCCGCTTGCCACCGTTTCCGGAACCCGCGTCGGCCGCGGCAACGGCGGACGCCGGCGGCGGTTCACCGTGGACTTTTCCGGCGACATGCTGGGTGACAATTGGCCAACGGACCTTAAGTCTGTCCTGACCGTTGGTCCGGGAATGTTCCAGAACCTCAAACTTTTGCCCTATCCGGAGCGAAAGACGGTGCGCGTCGCATTCGAGCTTGACCCGGGCAACGAAAACGCGTGTGAGATGCGTCTCATCCTCGAAGCAGGCGGGAAACCGATAAGCGAGACATGGCTGTATCGTTGGACACCCTAAGTTCCGACCCGGACTCTAAAGTCGCTGCCCTGGGGCGGCCCGAATCCGTCATGCCCCCGGAAAAGCACCTGGACATGCCGACCCAGCACCTCAGGCGCTGGTCGGCCGACCAGGAGCGTAAGCCTGTTCGGCACAATCCCAAGTTCGGCCTCTGGCTCGCCCGCCTGTTCGTGTTCGGCGGCGGATTGCTGCTGACCGGGTACGGCACCTATGAAATGTACCAGGTGGTGTCGGTGAGCCGCACCACGGCCCTCCAGTGGATGTTGGTGGCGCTGTTCACCGTCAACTTCTCCTGGATCGCAGTTGCATTCACGAGCGCCCTGCTCGGCTTCCTCGCCCTTCTCCGGCAGCCGCGCCCGGCCCCGCTGCCGACGTCGCTCCAGGCACGCACGGCCATCGTCATGCCCGTCTATAACGAGCAGACGGCGCGGACCTATGCGGCCCTTGAGGCCATCTATGAATCCGTCGAGGCCACGGGTCTCGGAGAGAACTTCGACTATTTCATCCTCTCCGACAGTACGAATCCCGATGCCTGGATCGCAGAGGAGCGCGCCTTCCTCGATTTGCGTGAAAGGCTAGGCCCCAAGGCGAGGTTCTATTATCGCCATCGGGCGAAGAACCATCACCGCAAGGCCGGCAACATCGCGGATTTCGTTTCCCGCTGGGGCGGTCACTACGAGCATATGCTGGTGCTCGATGCGGACAGCCTCATGACCGGCGAGTGCATCGTTCGCCTCGCGGCGGCGATGGAAGCCGATCCCGATGCCGGCATCATCCAATCGCTGCCGCTCATCATCAACCGCAACACCCTCTTCGCGCGCGTTCAGCAATTCGCGGCCCGCGTGACCGGCCCGGTCATCGCCATGGGTCTGTCGGTTTGGATGGGGCGTGACGGCAATTACTGGGGCCATAACGCGATCATCCGCACCAAGGCCTTCGCAGCCCATGGCGGCCTGCCCGATCTGAAGGGCAAACCGCCCTTCGGCGGCCATATTCTCAGCCACGACTTCGTGGAGGCGGCGCTGCTGCGCCGTGCCGGATGGGATGTCTACATGCTCCCGGACCTCGAAGGCTCGTACGAGGAAAGCCCGCCGTCCCTCATCGACCTTTCGGCCCGCGACCGCCGCTGGTGCCAGGGCAACCTGCAGCACATGCGCGTGATCACGGCGAAGGGCCTGAAGCTGCCGACCCGCCAGCACTTTGCCACCGGCATCATGTCGTATCTGGCCTCGCCGTTCTGGTTGTTCCAGTTGATCGTCGGTATCGCCCTTGTGCTGCAGACGACTTACATCCGGCCGGAATATTTCGCGCGCGACTTCCGCCTGTATCCCATCTGGCCCCGGTTCGACCCTGAGCGAGCCCTTGCCCTGTTCGCGCTGACCATGGGCATCCTGCTCGCACCGAAAGTCTTCGGCCTGATCCTGATGCTGATCCGCGGCAAGGACCGCCGCGCCTCCGGCGGCGGCATCCGCCTCATCATCTCGTCCCTGATCGAGATCATCCTGTCCGCGCTTCTTGCGCCCATCCTGATGCTGATCCAGTCCGGTTCGGTGTTCCAGATCCTGCTGGGGCGCGACACGGGCTGGCAGCCACAGCGCCGTGACGACGGTTCGATCCCGTTCAAGGACATCGTGCGCCGTCATCGGGCTCACACGGTGCTGGGCGCCCTGGCAGGCATCTCCGCCTTCATGATTGCCACATCCCTGTTCTTATGGATGTCGCCGACGATCATCGGTCTGCTTCTGGCGATCCCGCTCTCCTGGCTGAGCGGCCAGCTAGGCGCAGGTCTCGCCCTGAAAAAGCTCGGGCTTCTTCTGACACCGGAGGAACACCAGCCGCCAGCCATCGCCACGCGCGCCAATGAGCTGCAAGCACGCAATGCCACCCTCGGGTTCGATGACGAGGACAGCCTCAGGGCGCTCTACTCGGATGCCAAGCTGAGAGAGCGGCACATGGAGATGCTGCCGCCTGCCGCTCCCCGCAAGCGCGGCATCATCGAAACGGAGCGCGCACTCGCCGAAGCCAAAATCGTCGACGCAGAGACCATCGAGGATGCGATCAGCTGGCTGCATTCGAAGGAGCGCATGGTGGTGCTTCACGATCGCGCGCTGCTGAACATGCTCATTCATCTGAAAGCCAAGCCTGCGGATGCTCAGGCTGCAGAATGATTGTCTTTCGTGAACCGGGGCTCAGGCCTCGGTTTTCATTTTGTAGGCAAGGGAATCCCGCTCGGCGTCGGTCGCGACCTCGCTCAGAATCCAGTCTCGGAACGCCTCGATCTTGGGAGAACGCCTGCGAGCCTTGGGATAAACCAGCCAGTAGCCTCGGTCGGATTCGGCCATGAGATCGAAGGGCTGAACGAGGCGGCCCGCAGCGAGATCATTCGCGAAGAAGAACGGGTTGACCAAGGCGAACCCCTGCCCGGCGACCGCTGCCATGCCCTCCAAGTGCTGAATCCCGAGCGAGTTTTCCAGCCGGCGGGACAGGTCGACATTCGGCATGCCTGCTGCCGAGAACCAATCCTTCCACCAAGGATCGGTCGGCGAAATGATGGGAAACTTCAGAATGTCCTTCGGCTCCTTCAGCTCGACGCCGCGGATCAGGTCGGGACTGCAGACCGGGGTGAAGAAATTGGGAACGAGAGGATGAGCCTCAAGCCCGGGCCAATTCCCGCTGCCACTGCGAATGGCCAAATCGAACTCGCTCTGGCCAAGATCGACCAGCTGCTGGCTGACGGAGATCTGCACGGCGATGTTGGGGAAGAGATGCTGAAAGCGGCCCAGGCGCGGAATGAGCCAGTTGGATGCAAAGGTGCTGAGCGTCGTGACGGAGAGAATCGACTGCACCGATTCCTCGACGCCGGCGAACGCCACCCGTAGAGCATCGAAAGCCTCCCTCACGGCTGGGGCAAGCTGCTGCCCCTTCGCCGTCAACGTCACCTGCCGCGGCATGCGCACGAAGAGCGGCGCGCCGACCCGGTCCTCCAGCATCTTGATCTGGTAGCTCACAGCCGCCTGGGTCATGCCGAGCTCTTCCGCTGCCCGCGTAAAGCTCTGGTGCCGCGCGGCCGCCTCGAAGACTCGCACGGCACTCATCGGAGGAAGTTTGGAAGGCGCTTTCGTCATGACCAATCCATAAGGCTGCCTTATGCCAGCCCCTTGGCTTTCATTTTGTCAAGGCTGCCGAACAGGAGCATCTTTTCCTTACATAAACGAGGCGCTGCGGCGCCCCAACACAGCATGGACATCGTCATGAGGTACGAAGATGCACGCCGCTTGCGTGGCGTTCAGAGCGTTTGGCTGCGTGTAAAGCTCTGGTTGCGCTCTGTCTCCCTGAAAGACCCGCCTCCGATGGCAGACCTGAACCACCTCTCGGATCATGAGAGGCGCGACATCGGCCTGCCCGAGCCGGTCCGCTACATGGACTGGCGCACGCTGAAGGATGAGGCCCGCCTGTAACGTGTCAGGACGAGAGACGGCTGGGTCTGAGTTCGCCGCTCTGCTCCAGCAGGGAATGGCCGGTGGCTGCGATATGCGCCTCGATGCGCTTCAGATCGCGCACGATATCGAGTTGAAGCGCGCTCGTGTCACCGACCGTACGGCCGGAGCGAATCTGCTCCAGCTGCTTCTGGGTCATGGCGCGCTCGAGGTCGCGAAAACGCTCCTTCTCCGAGACCAGCTTACGGGCGGATCCGATATCCTGGAACATGAGCACGGAGGCCGCGAGATGCAGGTGCTCCAGCAGCTTCGCGTGCATGCTCGTGATGTCGTCGAGACTGTCCTTGGGCAGGCGCAGATGGTTCTTGATGCGCTTCGCCGCCAGTTCCATCAAATTCTTGTCGATAATATCGCCGATATGTTCGAGATTGATCGCAAAGGCCAGAATGTCGGAGAGGCGCTTCGCCTCCGTCTCGCTCAAAGCCTCATGGTTGATGGAGCTTAAGTAGCGACGAATGGCGCTGTAGAGACGGTCCACCACATCGTCCGTGCGGCTTACCTCGGCCACGCGGCTGATATCGTCCTCACGGAAGAGATCCTGAGAGCTGCGCAGCATGATCTCCACCGTGTCCGCCATGCGCAGAACCTCGCGGGCCGCATTGGAGAGAGCAACAGAAGGTGTGTCCAGGGCGTCCTTGTCGAGATATTGCGGCATGCCCGGATCGGAGGCCCGCAGCTTTTCGGGGAAAGCCCTCGTGAGAAGCTTTGCGATCCATGGCAGCGGCAGGATGAAAATCGCCGCGATAGCCACATTGAAGAGCGTATGGAAGTTTGCTGCCAACCGGGCCGGGTTAGGATCGAACATCGTCATATAGCTCTGGAAGACATCGATGAGCGGCAGCGCCGCTGCGCATCCGATCACGCGCATGGCAAGATTGCCGAACGGCACCCGGAACTTGGCCGGATCCCCGCCCAAGCCCTCCAGCATCGGATTCACGGAACTTCCGAGATTGGCGCCGAACACCATGACCAGAGCAGCATGCGTATCGATGACGCCAGCTGTGGCTAGCGACATGATGAACAGCATCGCCGCGACGCTGGAATGGGCCATCCAGGCGAACACTCCCGACAGAAGCAACAGGATGAGCGGATCGGACGCGACCCCTCCAAGCAGTTCCTTGAGCACCGCCGAGGATTCGATTGCGCGGATCGTCTCGGTCAGGAGGTGAAGCGAAAGCAGCATCAGCCCAAGACCGATGGCAACGCGGCCCAAATCTTTGATTCTGCTCGATTGCCCACGCTTGTAGCCAATGAAGCCGAAGAAGATCAGCAATGGGAAGATCAGCGTGATATCAAAGGACAAGACCTGCACGATCAGCGTCGTGCCCACATTGGCGCCCAGCATCACGGCCAGCGCGGGAACGATGTCGACAGCGCCGCCCGCGGTAAAGGAAGCTACCATCAGGGCCGTTGCCGTGCTGCTCTGCAGCACGGTGGTGACGCCCACACCAGCCAGGAAGGCGCGCAGGCGGGTACGCAATCCGATACCGAGGATCCATCGCAGATCGCTGCCGAAGGCACGCTGTACCCCGCTGTTGACCATGTTGATGCCCCAGAGAAGCAGGGCAATCTCACCGAGGAGGTGGATCAAAACGGAGGTGGCGGACATCTTTCCTCAGCAATCACAGATACACATCACACCTTGTGCTTAGTCCCGTTATTTCAGGACGACAATAAGGTTGCCGGCTAATAATGGGTGATCCGAGCAGATTTTCCAGCTTTTTGCCATCGGGCATCGGGATTTAGAGACATTTCCCCCTCCAATAGAGAGGATGGCCTATGCCCCGCCTCAGGAATCTTCCGGAGGTCGGCCTTGAGCCGGATCAAGGCTTCCCTGCGTTCAACGCCCTACCCGTCCGACTCAACTGGGCCTAATGGCACCTGCAGGCCGTTGGGGCATCCTTCCAGGCATGCAGACACAAAACGGCTCAACCCGATGCCCCAATAAGAACATTGCATAGGTTGCTTGATGTATCGTGATCGTATTCGCCTCAACACACTTTGGGGCAAGGTGATGTCGCCAGAAGAGGCAGCCATGCTCATCAAGGACGGCATGACCGTCGGTATGAGCGGCTTTACGCGTGCAGGCGATGCCAAAGCCGTCCCGCTGGCCTTGGCCGAGCGTGCCGAGAGAGAGCCCTTGCACATTACCCTGATGACAGGCGCTTCGCTCGGCAACGATAACGACAAGCTGCTCACCAAGGCAGGCGCGTTGGCCCGCCGCCTGCCCTTCCAGGCCGATCCGACCCTTCGCGCCGCAATCAACAGCGGCGAGGTCATGTTCATCGACCAGCATCTCTCCGAGACGGTGGAGCTGCTTCGCTCCCGGCAGATGGGCCCCATCGATTATGCAGTCATCGAGGCTTCGGCGATCACGGAAGATGGCGGGTTGATCCCGACGACCTCGGTGGGCAACAGCGCAACCTTTGCCATTCTCGCTGAAAAGGTGATTGTGGAGATCAACCTGGCCCAGCCGCTCGACCTGGAAGGTCTGCACGATATCTACATTCCGACCCGTCGCCCGTTCCGCGAGCCGATCCCGGTGGTCGCGCCCGAGAGCCGTGCGGGCCTTCCCTTCATCCCCCTCGATCCTGGCAGGATCGCAGCCATCGTGATCACTCAGAAATCGGACAGCACCGCGACCATCGAGGCTCCCGATACCGAGACTGCAGCGATCGCCGGCCATCTGATCGAGTTCTTTCAGCACGAGGTGCGGCAAGGGCGCCTGGGCACCACCCTCGCCCCGCTTCAGGCCGGCATCGGGTCCATTGCCAATGCCGTTCTCCACGGGCTCATCGACAGCCCCTTCCACGACCTGAAGATGTACAGCGAGGTTCTGCAGGACAGCACTTTCGAGCTGTTCGATTCCGGCAAGCTCGCTTTCGCTTCCGGCTCATCGATGACCCTCGGCGCGGAAGCCCATGATCGGGTGATCTCCAGTATTGGCCGCTATAAGAACAAAGTCGTTCTACGGCCACAGGAGATCAGCAACCATCCTGAAGTCATTCGCAGGCTCGGCGTGATCGGCATCAATACGGCGCTGGAATGCGATATCTACGGGAACGTGAACTCAACTCACGTTAACGGCACGCATATGATGAACGGCATTGGCGGCTCCGGCGATTTCGCGCGCAATGCTTATCTCGCCATCTTTGTCACGAAATCCCTGGCCAAGAACGGCGCACTCTCGCGAGTTGTGCCGATGGTCACCCATGTCGATCATAACGAGCATGATGTGGATGTGATTGCCACGGAGATCGGCCTTGCCGATCTTCGCGGACTCGCACCGCGCGAGCGTGCGGAAACGATCATCCGCAACTGCATCCATCCGACTTATCGTGAACTGGCCTCCGACTACCTGCGCCGGGCCATCCAGCGCGGCGGTCATACGCCTCACCTTCTGGAAGAGGCCTTTTCCTGGCACGTTCGCGCCCGACAGATGGGCACTATGCTGCCGTCTCAAACAGCCATCTGATCACCCGCAGGCCAATTCGCTTCTGAGTTGTGAATTTCTCGACGCGAATTGGCTTTTTGCCATCTTCTCGCCGTGCGAGCCGTTTTGGCTACTCCATACGCATGCCTTGTAATATCTTAAGGAACTCTGCTCTTTTCCAGATGCAAAAGTTACGCATGTGAACCGATAGGCCTAAGATCAGGAACGGGTCCAGTGCTGGCAAACGACACATCACCGGCTGGGATGCGAGGAAACGAGATGGGTTTGGATGATCCATTTCCGATCGAGAAGTGCTCGGGACGAGTACGAGGTGCGGTTCTCGCGGAGTTCCAGGGGCGATGTCCCACCATCCGGGAAGTTGCCAGCATCTCCGATGCGCAATGGCTGACTGTTCCCAACATTGGGCCGACGACCCTGGAAGAAATACGCCGCTTCATCAGTGACGCCCCAGCCGAGCAACGCCTGCAAAACCTCCCGACGATGGACGACGGGGAGCTCCTCTCCCGATTGAACCGATTGCAGCGCGAGCTTAATCTCATAGCCAGCGCCATTCGGGCCAGGATCTCAGCCGCCTCGTTTAGGAATTCAGCGAAACGAAATCACCCGGATCCAACATAACCGTGATCTGCGTCATTTGACGACGCACGTTTGATACTTCGGGGAGATAATCCTACGCCTCAGGATTCCCGCACTGGAACCCGCTGCCTGATGTTTTCTATGACGACCTGCTCATCGGCGGCCTGGAAAAGAACGCGATTTACGCCAGAGCATCGCATCGCTCGAGCAGAAAATCTGATCCACTTTTCACTGACGCGGCCCTTCGGTTCCGCACGATGCGCTGGGGTTGGCCTGATCGGCAGCGGCATCGAAGCTCGATCATTTAGATGGAGAATGACAGGACAGCCTTGGTTCCGGCATGGTTCTGATCAAATTCGATGGCCGATTGCAGATTCGACGCCATCGCGCGGACGATTTTCGTACCCAGCCCACTGCCCCGCACCTGTCCCGTCCCTTTCCACCCGATTCCGTCGTCCTCGACGGACAGAAGCACCCTGTCGTCTGAGGCCGACAGAAGCACGCGGATATCGCCTGACGTGCCATCCGGATAGGCGTATTTGAACGCGTTGGTGACGAGTTCGGTGACGATCACTCCAACAGAAACGGCCTTGTCCGTCGGGATCGGGATCGACTCGGCCTTCAGCGAGATCGTGTGCTCCCGCCCTGAAGCCCGCATCGCACCTTCCAGTTCTTCAACCAGGCCTTCCAGGTAGGTATCCATTTCGACGAAACGGACATCGTTGGACGTGTAGAGGCGGCGGTGGATCTGGGCGATGGCGGTGATGCGGCTCTGGGTCTCCGCAAGTATATCCTGCGCCGTAGTATTGCCCGCAACGGCACGCTGCTGCATCGCCACAAGTGAGGCCACAAGCTGCAGGCTGTTCGCCACGCGGTGATTTACCTCGCGCAGGAGCATTTCAGCACGCTCGCGCGCCTCACGCATTTCCCTTTCGGCGGCTTCCTTCGCCCGGCGGAGCTGAGCCGCGGCGAGGGCCTGCTCCGCGGCTGTGTGAAGGAGATCGAGAAAGGCGCCTCCGACATCCTTGATCACATAATCGGCCGCGCCGGCCTTGAGGGCGGCAACCGCGATGCGCCCCTCGTCCGCCCCTGTGACATAGACGACAGGCGGAGGATCGGGCAGCAACTGGATGTCGGACAAGACCTCCAGTCCCTGCTTGCCTGGCATGAAGTGATCGAGTGCGATCACGTCGAAAGAGCCGCTGCTCAGGAGCTGCATGCCTTCGTCACCGCTCAAGGCGTGGCTCACCTGGAAGCCATGGCGCATCAGCGAGCGCTCCACAAGGCGTCCGAGGCCCCGGTCGTCGTCGATATAGAGAAGGCGAATGGGCGGAGTTTCGTTCACAGCGTTTCAGGAACCTGAATGACGGAGAGGAATAGCCCAAGCTGGCGAATGGCCTGGGAGAATGACTCGTACTCGACCGGCTTCGTAATGTAGACGTTGGCTCCGAGATCGTAGCAGCGTTGGACCTCGCGCTGGTCATCGGTCGTCGTCAGCACCACCACAGGCGCACGCTTCAGCTTCTCGTCGTTCTTAAGCTTGGCCAGAATATCGACCCCGTTCATGTCCGGAAGATTGAGGTCCAGCAGCACCAGGAAGGGACCGGCATTGCGGACATCCTCATGAAACAGGTGCTCAAGAGCCGCCGTACCATTCTTGAAGGCGCGGATTTCGTTGCACACGCCGGCGCGCCGGATGTTCTTCTCGATCAGACGGGCATGGCCTTCGTCGTCCTCGACCATGATGATGGTAACGGGTTGCTGCTGGGGCATATTACGCGGCCTCGGAACTCATACTGATGGATTTGGGGAGGGTCACGGTGAAGGTCGAACCCTCACTCAATCTCGAAGCGACTGAGATCGTGCCTCCGAGCCTTCGCACAAGGGCCCTCACATGCGCAAGGCCAATTCCTTCGCCCTGCTGGTCTTGCGTCCCCGAACGCCGGAACAGATCGAAGATCCGCTCGAAATCCTTCTCGTCGATCCCGCGACCATTATCCTCGACCTCATAACGGACGCTCAGACCAAGATCTCTGCCACGCACTACGATCCGACCAGGGCGGTCTGGCTCTAGATACTTAACGGCATTCTCAATCAGGTTGCCGAACACCTGCTCCACCGCTAATCGGTCACTGATCAGATCCGGCACCGTCTCGATGACCAGATCGGCCCCGCGCTCATGCAATTGATGCGCCAGGCTGTGACGCTGTGCCTCAAGCAGCTGGTTCATGCTGATAGGCTCGGGGGCCAGCACGCGCCGCCCTTCGCGGGAAAGCTTGAGAATGGCATTGATCAGCTTGTCCATCTTGACCGTGGACGACCTGATGAAGCCGATTGCTTCCGTAAGATCAGTCTCGATGGCCGCCCGAGCCTCAGGTGTGACCAAGTCCGGCAGTGTCTCGGAGACTCTCATGTAAAACTTCTCGATCTCCTCCTGCGCGTTCTCGAGTTCGCTCGTGAAGCCCATAACATTGACGAGAGGCGCGCGAAGATCGTGGCTCACGATATAGGCGAAGCGCTGGATTTCATCGTTGGCGGCATCAAGCTCCGACACCCGCTCTGCGAGCATGGAAGCCAGACGGAGTGACTCCTTCTCGGACTGGACGGCCTGCTCGCGACTCCTCCTCAGCTCGTCCTGAGCTTGCTTGAGGTCATGAATATCGGTGCAGGTGCCATACCAACGGGTGATCCGCCCCTGCTCATCGCGAACGGGCTGCGCCCGTCCCAGCACCCAACGATATTGGCCTGAGCGATGCCGCAATCGATATTCGATGTGGTAGGGCTCGCCCGTTTCGAGCGAATGGCGCCATGTCTTCCAGGCGTGCTCCCGATCGTCGGGATGGAACATGCCGCTCCATGCAGCACCGTCCGTAGAGCCTTCCGGCACGCCAGTGTATTCGTACCAGCGCTGATTGTAATAATCATGGAAGCCATCCGGCCGCGTGGCCCAGATCAGCTGATCGATCGAATCGGCGATCGCGCGTAAACGTTCCTCGCTTTCCCGCAGAGCGTTCTCGATGCGCCGATGATCCGTGACATCGTGACCCTGCACGAAGATACCAGAGACATCTCCGTCCCGGCTGAAGATGGGCTGGTAGACGAAGTCGAGGAAATGCTCCTCAGGCTGACCCTCGGGACCCTGCAGAATGACGCGCACGCCTCGACCGATGAATGGCTCGCCGCTTCCATAGACGCGATCCAGCAGACGGATGAAGCCCTGCTCCACGACCTCGGGCAAGGCCTCCCGCACGGACTTGCCGATCAAGTTGCCGCGCCCCACCACTTGGCGATAGGCTGCATTGGCCATGGTGAACACGTGATCCGGGCCGCTGACAGCCGCAATGAAGCCTGGAGCCTGCTCGAACAGTTCCTGCAGGTGCTGACGCTCCCGTGCGAGGGTCTGGTTCACCTCCTGAACCGCCTGGGCGCGCCGGAACATATCTGTCTCGATCAGCGCCGAAGGGCCGGACAGGAAAGCCGAGGTCTGCGCGAATTTCCGGAGCTGGTGGAGCTCCGTCACGTCCACCGTGTGCTGCAGGATGGAAATCAGCTCGCCGGCTTCATTGAACAGGGGCGTGTGGGTTGCGCTCCAGAAGCGCTCCTCGAACCCTTTGCCGTCAGGCAGGGGAATGGCATATTCGATGATCGGCAGGTGATCAGGCACCTTCTCGGCGATCACCCGCTCGAAGGAGGCGCGCAGCTGCTTGTGACCTTCGGAATCCGGGTCGCTCGGAAAGGCTTCGAACATATTGCGACCCACCAGCTCTTCCCGGGTACGCATCGTGACGTGCAGGTAGGCCTCGTTCATCCCCATGATATCGAGCGAGGGATTGAGCAGAACATAAGGGTTCGGCGAAGCGTTGAAGAGAGCCTCAAAGTTGATCGATTTCAATGTCTTACGCTGGACGGCTTCCAGCTCCCCTTAAATTCGCCGCATAGAGCTCTGCCTTATGTAGGACCGATCCGCCTCAATGCCAGGTTTCCCGCCACGGCCCAGCTTCGCCAGGGGCAGAGAAACTTGGCCAGAGACGTTCCGCTATGGGACGGATCTAGGGGAGGCCGCTGTTTTGGCGCGCTTTGCATTGCGCCCACGCTGGAGCAAGCCCAAACGTTCTATCACCGCACGACCGAGGTACTCGACCGGGAATGCCACTCCGCCTGAGGCTTCCTCTTATTAGTCTCCGTATCTGATCCGAATTTGTGCAGCGGCCTGACGCGCCCGCTCCCGCGCATCCTCGACCGTCTTGGCCGAAGCCAAGGCCACACCCATGCGGCGATATTGACGCGTGGTCGGCTTGCCGAAGATACGCACTTCGACTTCACTCTCCTCGGAACCCAGGGCTAGCGCATCCCCCAAGCCTTCGATTGCGAAGCGCTCCGCCTCTCGATCCGCCAGGATCACGGCAGACGCGGTTGGTCCATTCAGTCGGATACGCGGGATCGGCAGCCCGAGCACGGCGCGGGCATGCAGATCGAACTCCGACAGGTTCTGCGAGAGAAGTGTCACCAACCCGGTATCGTGCGGTCGCGGCGAAAGCTCGGAGAAAATGACTTCATCCTTGGTGACGAAGAACTCGACACCGAAGATGCCATAGCCTCCCAGATTGTCGACGACCTTGCGGGCCATCTCTTGCGCATCGGCAAGGAGCTTTGGCGTCATCGGCGTCGGTTGCCAGGATTCCTGATAATCCCCTCGTTCCTGCCGGTGCCCGATCGGCTCGCAATAGGACACGCCCTCGCGCGAGCGGATGGTGAGCAGCGTGATCTCGTATTCGAAAGAGATGAACTCCTCGACGATCACTTTCTTGCGGTCACCGCGCATGTTGGCGACGGCATAATTCCACGCCTGCTCGAGTTCATCGGCAGAGCGAATGGTGGTCTGTCCCTTGCCTGACGACGACATGACCGGCTTGATTACGCAGGGCAGGCCCGTGTGCTCCACGGCCGCCCTCACCTCCTCCAGGCTTTCCGCGTAACGGTACTTTGACGTTCGAAGGCCAAGCTCCGACGCAGCAAGTTCCCGGATGCCATCCCGATTCATGGTGAGAGACGCCGCGCGGGCGGACGGCACGACGGTGAAGCCCTTGTCCTCGAATTCCTGCAGCACCTCCGTGCGGATCGCCTCGATCTCCGGCACGATCAGGTCGGGTTTGTGCTTCTCGATAGCCTGCCTCAAGGCCTCGGCATCGAGCATCGGGAACACCTCGGCTTCGTCCGCCACCTGCATGGCCGGGGCATTGGTATAGGAGTCGCATGCCACCACGTGACAGCCGTAGCGTTTGGCCGATATCACGAATTCCTTTCCGAGTTCGCCCGATCCGAGAAGGAGAATTCTGGCTGTGAACACCATTGATGCCTTTCCTCTGTTTGGCACGAAACACCTGCCGCCCATATGCGTTTTGTGGAAGCACGATTGAGGGCATCTTTCCAGCCCCATCCCACCTGCCCGCTGCAAAGTCTGCGCTGAGCGCATTCCTGCTGTCACGGCTGCGCAATACGCAAACCCAAGGTTAATACGTTAAGGGGAGCACAGGAGAATTTGAATGCTTGCAAAAAAGAAAAGTCAGAACCGCTACGGGCAGCGGGTGACCCGGGTCGATGCCCCAACCCTGGAAGAGGCCATTGCCGCCGCCCAGGGCCTCACCGACGATGTCGAAGGCCAGATCGCAATTGCCTCGCAGCTCATGGGCATGGCTGAGGACGAGGTACGGCCCGTTGCCCTCAAGCTCTCGGCAAAGCCAATTCGACCGGAGCGCCTGCCGATTGCAGATCGGGTCATGGCTCGCGGTGAGGGTGCCAAAGTGATCGTTGTCGAGCGCCGCCGCCCCCGCGTCGTTGCCCGATAGCGCAATGCCGACGCGCAGGATACAGATAGACCCTGCGCGAGATGCTCTCGTTTTTGAATTCGATCGTTGAAGATTTTGCCGCATGGTCAAAGGCATCGTCCTTGCTTTCCTTGCCTTTGCCGTCTTCGCCTGGGGCGATGCGGTGGTGAAGGCCATCGGTCATGATCTCGATCCCTTCGAGGTCACCTTCTTCGGCTATCTCATTCCCCTGCTGCTCTCACCCGCCTTCATGAAATCAGGCGACAGGTTGGCAGACGTCCTACGCTGGAAGCGTCCCTGGCCTATGGCTCTCAGGGTCTTCTTCATCTCGGTCACGACGCCGTTAAGCGTCATGACGTTCACGAGGCTCCCGTTCGCCGAAGCCTTTGCCCTCCTGTTCCTGATGCCGAGCCTCGTCACGGTGCTATCCATCCTCGTTCTCAAGGAAAAGGTCCGCTGGCGGCGCGGTCTTGCGGTTGTCGCGGCCTTCATCGGCGTATTGGTGATCGTAAGGCCGGGTTTCAGGGAACTCCTGCCCGGACACTTATATGCCATCGCCACGGCACTCTGCGGCGCAGGCGGCGTCATCATGGGGCGCATGATCGGCACAAGCGAGAAGCGCTACACCCTGATCGGAAGCGTTTTCCTTGGGACTGCCCTCATCGCCGGGGTCCTCATGATCCCCGGCTTTACCTGGCCGACAGCTACGCAATGGGGCCTGCTTCTGGCCTTCGCCGCCACGGCGTTCGTGGCTCAGGCCCTCTTCATCGTCGCCACGACCTATGCTCCGGCAGACCGCCTCGGTGCGGCGCAATACAGTCAGATCCTTTGGGCCCTCGCCATCGGCGCCCTCTTGTTCGATGAGTGGCCGGACGCTATGGCGCTCGTAGGGATTGCCATCGTGGTCGCTGCGGGATTGTTTATCTTCGCGCGCGAGCAGACGCTCAAGAAGACGCCATCTCCAGCGGCACCTTCGGTGCCACCGGAGCAGCTTGGAACCTTAAGCTCATCTCTTCAGAGCAAGTGAGATCGCGAGACAGATCGGTAGAGCCGGCAGGAGAAGGCCGCCACAGTCGAGATAGCAAGCCGTAGGGAAAGTGACGACCATCACCAACACTCCTGCGGCGATGGTATAGACCAGCGTCAGCAGCAGAATGGCATAGACATCCAGCATGCGTACGGAGTTCGGCGCCATCCAGTATCGAGCGACGTCATTATGCCACAACGGCTGAACCGTCATCGGTTGCCTTACTATCGTGCTGGCCAAATGCATCAACCACTCTCCTCCGGTTACTCACGTCGCCTACCCGGTCGTGGTGTTGACGTTGCAGAATGTGCCACGTGAGACCAAGGAGGAAAATTTGTGCAATCCCCACAATCGATAATGACATGTGACTGCCAATTGTCGGAATTGCATCGAATTGCACCCGCAGCTTCATGAACATCTGCAGTAAGCCGAAAGGAGCCATGAAGAAGCCGAGACCGAACAGGATCGCTAACTCAAGCCTGCGACCATGTCGGAGGAGGTCTGGCAGCAGCAGAGCGAAACCTACCCCAAGAATGGGCAGGTCATAATCATAAGCGTAAGGACTGACCATCAACGACGCGAATGCAGTCACCCCAAGTGCCTGCCTGGTTGGGTATTTCCGCTGGCATGCGAGATAGATCAATCCCAGAGCAAAGAGTGCAACCAGGGCCTGGGCAACGAATGCAACTGTCGCCGGCACACCTAGGGTGCGGAGAGCCGCGTAGGCAGAGATCATGCGGAAGAGCGGATACTTTCCGGCCTCGAGAAAGCCCCTCGCCTCATGTACGCTATTGAAAAAAGCGGCCCAGATCTCAGACCCGAAGGCAGCGGTGGCAAGGCCTGAGGTCACGGCGATTGTAGAGAATGCGATGAATGCCGTGCCCCACCGGCGGGTCACAAGGGTATATACGGCAAAGCCGACTGCCAGGTGTGGCTTAATGATCATCAGGCCAAGAGGCACTCCTGCCAGCATTGTGCCTCTTTGCAAACCGATGCAGGTGAGACCAATGAGAGCCCCGGTGACGAACCCGTTTTGGCCACACAGAATCATGGTCCCGAGCGCAGGAAGAAGAATAAGCAGAACTGGGGCGAGGCTTTCCCCTGCGATACGCCTCATGGTCGCTAAGTAGGCAGCAAAAGATATTGACGTGAAGAGACAGTAGGCCGCCGCAAGAGGCAGGAATGCGAGCGGAGCTATCAAGAGATCGAACTGCGGCGGGTAGGTCCAAGGGAGGAAAATATCTGTCCCTGAAATGGCCTTTTGGATCTGTCCAAAGGTTGCGAACGTATAGGCTTCCTCGATCTCGCTACGCCAGGCCATCTGTGCGACGATGTAAAAGGCATCGAAATCGATGATAGGCCGCTGACCTGTCTCCCTTTCCCAGAACCAATGGGTCTTCATGAACACCAGTATGATTGGGAGGAAAAGAGCGGCCTGGATATATGTGATGTTTCGCGAGTGGGACAGCTGTCTTGTCTCGAGTTTCTGCGCGATCATTCCTGCCCCCTGTGTACCGGACTCGTTTCGCCTCCGGTGAGGCCGCCGCGATGCGGCTCCTCGTTACGTTGCTGGAACTGGCAAGGTCGCTGACGGAACCCGTGTCCATTCTGCAGAAAAAGCATATTTCCTGCATCATCCAGACAACGGAAAGAAAGTTGTCATAGTCGTGGACCAAATTACAATCGAACTTTTGCCGATTACGGCAACTCCCCCGTACTAATCCTTACGAAGTACAGGACTGAACCTTCGGTCGGAGATGGTCCATTGTCGACCAACGACGGGTCGATAGAACCAGAACATCCGAAGGTTTGGAGTCAATGTATGTGTGACAGCGCTTGCCCCGGCCCTCGCAATTCACGCGACGCCATTGGAGAATAATTATCGTTTCAGGGAGCGCATTAGAGCATCGGTTGCGCGGAAAACCGGGTCCACTTTTCACTGACGTGGCCCTTCGGGTCGCTGACGCGGCCCTCCGGGTCCGCACGATGCGCTAGCGCAGAACAAAAATGATGCCCCGAGCGCCCGCTCATCGACCCATGCCCTCTTCGGCTTGGCGAGGAGAGGCGAAAGGACTAGTTCAAGGCCACCCAACAGGTATTAGGTGCGCGAGGTTTGGCCATGCCCGACCAACGCGCCCACCTCAATTGTGCAAGGTGGTCTTAGTGCACCACCCTTGACGCCTGGCTCAGAAGATTCAGGGAGCAAGCTTCGTAAGTGCAATGTTGTTGCTGACGGTGCGATTCTGCGGATTCAAAGCAAGAGCCTTCCGGAAGTTCCGCTCGGCCCGGGCCGTATCGCCTCTCAGAAGGTATGAATACCCCTGATTATTGAGCACCTGCGGGGTCTGCCCCTTAATCTGCACTGCTTGACCATAAGCCCGGTCTGCAAGGTCGAAGCGGCCAAGCTGATCATAGCTTGCTGCAAGCCCAAGCCAGGCATCCCCGTTCTGTGGCTCCGCCTCAACTGCGTTCTGGAAATAGCGCTGAGCCAAAGCGTAGTTACCGCGGGCGAACTGCTCCCGTCCGACACGTTCGGGCTGGTCAGTGGCCACAAAAGGCTCTTCGGTTACCGCGCCACCGGCAGATATGCCTCCTCCAGACCCATCAACAGACTGGCAAGCGGTCAACAATGTTACAGCCATCAGAAGGATTAGCTTGTTTAAGTGCCTCATTTACCCCCGCCATTAGAACATAGCTGCGACTCGAGCGAGCCTTATTATTACAGGTGTCATGATTACTATCATAATAACAGGAAAGATGAAGATGCCTAAAGGCAACACAAGCTTCACAGGGAGCGCATAAGCCTTCTGCTCGGCCCGAGACATGCGCTTGTCGCGCATTTCCTCGCTATAGGTCGTTAAAGCTTGGGAAATATCGGTTCCAAGTTCAAGGGATTGCTGGAGCAAGGTCGCCAAGGACCGAGCCTCGTCCAGATTCAACCGATCGGCGAGCCCGTGCAGCGCCTCGATCGTTCCACGCCCGGCCCTCGTCTCTCCCGCCATCAGCGCCAGATTGGCGCGAAGCTCGGGCTGCTTTGCCCCGATTTCCGTGGTCACGCGCTCCAGGGCGGCCTCAAGGCTGAGACCTGCATCGACGCAAACGACCAGCAGATCCAGGAAATCGGGAAAAGCGAGCCGATACCGCTCCTGAAGGATACGCTGCCTGCGGTCGATATATGCTTTAGGAAGATAATAGGCGAGAGTGAATGCACCCGCGAGAACACCGAACTTTTCTAGAGCCCCCCACTGGCTCAGCGCGTTCGCCAACGCAAGATAAAGAATAAATGGAAAGAGGATGACGATCGCAAGCCTGACAACCGTGAAGATGGCGACAGCATCCTGAGAGAAGAACCCTGCTTTGATAAGCTCCGCACGGAGCCTCCTTTGCTCGCCAGCATCAACGCCGATCTTGCCTGGCTCCAGTTTAGCCTGGATGGTTCTGCCGAACGAACCGGGAGCTGCCCCAATGATCGATCCTCCCGTACCGGTGGCCGCAAAGCGCTGTCGCAACCTGCCTCGCCGCAGCACATATGTTGCGCCTCCAAAAGATAGAAGTCCGACACAAGCGAAGACAAGACCGGTAATGCTCCAATAGAGAATGATTTGGTTGGACATCGCGGCCTCAGAACTTGAAATTGACCATTTTGTACATGACGAAGTTCCCAACGATGAGCAGAACTGCGCCTGTCGCAGCCGCAACATCCAAGACCGGATTGCCCCAAACCTCACCGTAATAGTTAGGATTGAGCAGATTGATCACGGCGAACATGATGAAAGGGAACAGGGAAAGTGCCAAGGCGCTGAAGCGACCCTCTGAGGACATGGCCTTGATCTTGCGTTTCATCCGGAAACGCTCACGCAGCATCTTTGCAAGCCGGGCCAGGATATCACCAAGATTGCCGCCTGTTTGATAAGACACGGAAATCGAGGTCACCAGAAAGCCGAGTTCATCGTAGCCGACACGCCGATAAAGATTATCGAGAGCCTCTCGGATGTCGCGGCCGTAGGTCACCTCGTCGAAGACTATCGCGAATTCGCTGCCAGCCGGGTCAGGCATTTCCCGCGAGACAAGCGACAGGGAAACGGGCAACGGATGGCCGGCCCGCAGACTTCGCACAATGATATCGAGGATATCGGGAAGTTGTTCAGCAAAGCGTCCGATGCGCCTGGCACGCATGAACATCAGAAAGCCTGCAACGGTCAAAGACGCTCCCACACAACTCAGGACGATGCTGAGGATGAGCCACGGCAGGAATGAAAGCAGAATATAGTATCCGCCGCATAGCACTATGAACGCCAAACCGCTTTGTGGGAGACGCCGAACCATGCCCGATTGCAACAGGAGGATCCGGAGCGCTCCAGGAGCCTCCGCAGTCAGCGAACTCCCGAGGCCCCTCTGCTTAGCGACATCGATCCTGCGCTCTGCATGCCTGGATCCGACGCCGTCTACCGCTGAGAAACGTTGGTTTGCCCGTCGGCGAGCCATGAGATCGCCGGAGATGAAGCCGTAAGCAAACTGCACGAGCAGGAAGCTGGCCGCGAAGATTGAAAAGTAGATCAGCCAGGGCTCAACCATCATCCTACCTCACAACGCAATGCTGGGGTCGAAATAGCCGCCCGGCAGATCAATCCCATGCGAGCGCAAATCGTGAAGGAACTTGGGACGCACGCCGGACGCACGGAATGAGCCAATGATGTTGCCATGCTCATCCACCCCCTCTCGCACGAAACGGAAAATCTCCTGCATCTGAATCACGTCGCCCTCCATGCCGGTGATTTCCGTCACACTCATGAGGCGCCTCTTGCCGTCGCTCAGGCGTTGCAGCTGGACGATCATCTGAATGGCGGAAGCGATCTGTCCTCGAATTGCGTTGAGGGACATCGGCATTCCTGCCATCCCGACCATCTGCTCCATGCGTCGAACGGCGTCACGCGGAGTGTTGGCGTGAATGGTCGTCATGGAGCCCTCATGGCCCGTGTTCATGGCCTGGAGCATGTCGAAGGCCTCTTCACCGCGGCACTCACCGAGGATGATCCGGTCAGGCCGCATGCGAAGCGCATTCTTCACAAGTTCACGCTGCCTGATCTCTCCGCGGCCTTCCGGATTCGGCGGACGCGTCTCAAGGCGCCCGACATGAGGTTGCTGCAACTGCAGCTCCGCCGCATCCTCAATGGTGAGGAGTCTTTCCTTCGGCGAGATGAAACTGGAAAGGGCATTCAGCATCGTCGTCTTGCCGGATCCGGTTCCGCCCGACACGATGACCGATATTCTCCCCTGCACTGCCGCTTTCAGCACCTCAGCGATCGGCTGCCGGAGTGCGCCGATGTCAACCAGCCGATCCATCGAGAATGGACGCTTGGAGAACTTACGGATCGAGACGAGTGGTCCATCAACCGCGATCGGTCGGACGGCGGCGTTGACACGTGAGCCGTCCGGCAGGCGCGCATCGACCATTGGGGAGGATTCATCGATCCGGCGGCCCACGAATGAGACGATCTTATTGATGATCCGAAGGAGGTGCGCCTCGTCCTTGAAACGTACGAGCGTGGGCTCAAGCTGGCCATAGCGCTCCACATAGACGGAGGCGTGGGTATTGACCAGGATGTCGTTGACGGTCGGGTCCTTGAGAAGCGGCTCGAGCGGGCCGAGACCGAGCATCTCGTCCAAAACCTCGTCCGTAAAGGCCTCAAGCTCCTTCTGATTCAGCGCAATACGTTCGTTGAGCACATACTCGCTTACGAAGCGCTTTACCTGCCTCGCCAGATCATCGGGGGCGACCTTGTCCAGAAGCGCTAGATTGAACTCGTCGATGATCCGTCCATGGAGCTTGACCTTCTGGTCGATGAGAGCAGGCTTGGACGCTACCAGCTCCTCGTAAAATTTTGTTTCAGTGCTGGGTTCAGGCAGCTTCTCCGGTTCGGTCTCTTTGATCTGCGTGGATGTCTGCCGCCATCTATCCGAGATGCTGATACGCATTGTTGTCCCCAACGATGGTTATGTCTTGATCACGATGAAGAGCCCGGACGGGCATGAAGGGTCTCAATCCAATTTCCTACGCGTCGGATGCTCTTGCCGATCGAGCGGCGGGGCCCCGTCTGCATCATGGGGCGACCTGTATTCGCCGCCTCCGCTGCCGAGGCGGTGTCCCGCGGCACATAGAAGACCCGCCGACCTACAAAGGTTCTTTCGATCTCGGACTTTCGCGAAATCCCCCCAAAAAGGTTTGTCGCGCAGGAGTTGACGACAATCGCGGACCGGTCGGCTTCGATGTTCAGTTCATCGAGATGCTTCTGCTTGCTGGCGATCTGCCTGACCGATGGGACCGTCCCCTCGCCGGTTACGACAACTGCGCTCGAACCCTGAAGGACGTTGTCGAACCAGGGCTGCCAGTGATTGGGTAGGTCCAGGAGCACGAAAGAGTATCTCTTTCCGATCTCGTCGAGCAGGGCAAAGATGACATCACCGTGGATGTTCTGGCTCAGGGCAAAGCGTGGCGGGCTTGAGAAAACATCGACTTGGGTCGGATGCTTATTCGCAAGGATCTCGATCAGTTGAGAGTCTAGGCGCTCAGGCCTGTCGATGAACTCGCCTATGTCGAAGCGCGGCTCCAGATCCACATAATCTGCGAGAGTGCTGCTCTGAAAGTTGAGGTCGAGAACTGCCACTCGTCCGTCGCGCTTCTTGGAGGAGGCAAGATAGACACCCGTCTCAAGTGCGAGGGTCGTATTTCCCACTCCTCCCTTGGCGGGAAGGAAGCTGATGATCGTCGCTCCATCGGCTGGTGCGCCTGTCTGCGAAGCTCCTCCAGCATGCAAAACGTCGTTGATTTCCTGGGCTAGACTGTCCCACTTGATCCACTCGCCGGCATTGGCCCGGACGAGCCGCTTGTAGGCCTCCGCAGACATCGTATCGGCGACGTAGACAACATAACTCTCTGGGCTTTCAGTCTCCGCGAAGCGAATTGCGGCATCGACAAGCGACGCATCGCCGGACTGATCAGGCATGAAGACGAAGCTTCTACCTTTTCCATACGCGGAATGCTTACGTACACTTTCGAGTGACTGCGCGACAATGGCTTTACGCCCATGCTCCGACAGAAGCTTAATCAGGAGATCGCTCTGCGATCCGCTCGGGTTTGGATGGACGACAAAGGTATTCACTGGATCAACCTCAGTTATGCAAGGGTCAATGACATGGATACTGCCAGACGGATGAAGTGAATCCGGTCGCAAATTTAGGGGGTTGTTGGGAACTTCGCCCAACTGAGCCCGGCTCAGCCAATGTCTTGCTTAAGGAGCCACACATGCCAGCCTCGTGAGTGCCACTGGTGTGGCTCTGCGGGATCTCACCGCGTCTCCGTCAGGACGGTGTACTCGTCCCGCTTGGAGGCCCCCCGGATGACATTGACAATAACCCGATCATCCGGCTTTGCGAGGGTCGCGATGGGGCTTGGAGGCAAGGGCGCAGCAGCTGCCTTGCGCATTTCCTCCAACCGCGCCTCCAGCTTGGCAAACCGCTCGTCATCCTTGCCATCTTCCTTCTTGGGCGCGATCGTTTCGGACAGACCCAGGTCGGCCATGGTGACGCGGCGCGCATCGGCGCTGCTTGCTTCCCCGGCCTGACGGAGCACGAGGGACAACCGCCCCACGCCCTGCGCCAGAATGACTTTCTGCGATTGCTGAATGTCGAGCTCCAAAGTTACTGCCTTGGCGAGCGTCGGCTTATCTGTCCGCTCATTGGCCACCTGATCGATCGCCAGCACTTTCACGTTCTGCAGAAGCACGTCAGCAACGGGACCGCTTTCGCTGCTCATTCCCCGATCTCCTCGGGTGAGCACGACATCTACCCGGTCGCCGGGCAAAATGAAGCCCGCGACGCCACGGACCTCATCGACGTTGACCGATACTGCCCGCATACCTTCCTCAATCAATGTCGAGAGGGTCGCTCGCTGGTTCGGGCCTGTGATCTTGGATGCCAGGATCGGCTCATTCCGCTGCATGGACACCAGCGTGAGCCGGCGCCCGTCCTTGAGCAGTTCGGCGACCGTCTTAAACGAGCCTTCCAAGGGATCTCCCGGCCACTGGATCTCGCGCAGGTTGTCACCTGTCAGATTCGCTCCGAATTCAAGCGGTTGCGATGCGACAACCATCGTGCTGGCCTTGGGCGCAGGCGCTGGCGTTGCGAGACCCAGGAGGAATTCCCTGGACAGGAAGGCCGCAAGTCCTCCAAAGACGATGGCGACGAGAAGTGCGATAGCGCTGCCTGCTCTCATTGTCGTGCCCCTGTTTCGACGATGCTAAAACCACATAAGAGCCATCCTGCCGGATGGCCTGACCGCTTGTCCCGCCGGTACTGCTCTCAACCTGCGTTCAGCGGGTGGAACTTGAAGGCGCGGAGCACACATTTCCTATAGTGCGCTCCGCGATGACAGGACTTCCTGGTGGAAATTCCATTCTTATTCGAAGCCGGAGCCAGTCATGTTGTTGTTCAGCCTGTTCCAAGCGAAAGTAACCTTGCCGCCGACCGTGCTGATCAGGCCGATGGTAGCAGCGGTCACCAGACCGATGAGCACGGTGTACTCGACGAGCGATGCACCTTCTTCGTCACGGACGAAATTCTTCAGAAACCCAGTCATGTGCAATATTCCCCATGTGACAGCAGGACTGCTGATTGAGATTTACCTGGGGATCATCGTACGGATACTTTCGCCCCCCAGTACGATTATTGAAATACGCGACATGGATGATGGTCAATAAAGTATTCCGCAAATCATCGTCTCTGACGTACTAACCACAAATCAGTACTTCCATAATATGGGTAACCCAAATTCGACAAAACCGTCCTTCTTTAATACCAAAGGGCTAGCTCTAAGGCTGCCTTCATCAAATCCGGAAAGTCGCCCTCCTACTAGGCGCGACACATCAGCCTTTGAGAGCCAGCAATGGCCCTTCAATGATTTCCAAGTGGAAATCCTTGCCGAGTAAGGCTTTTCTGGCCTTTTATTTTAAACGCATCGAACACGGTGCCTTAGACATCAGCGGTTCCTTTCGTTAGCCCATACGCTTGGTTTCGCCCAACGCTGACAATTGGAGAGAGCGGCACTGCTTGTCGAAGCTGCCTTGTCTGCTTTTTGAATTGCTGCCTATATTCAAGAAGACGTCCTACACTCCAGTCGGCAGGCCCAAATGCTTTCCAAAATTCTTTCCTTGCATGAAATTCAAGCATTAGCGGTCGTCACGCCAATCCTGGTTCTTGTCGTTATCGACGATCTTCGAAATTTCCGCATCCGCAATCAGGCGGTTCTAGCGCTTCTTGTGTTGTTCGGTGCCTTTTGCATCGCAAATGGCGACTTCGATGCCTTCAAGTCGAACCTGCTTTTCGGCCTTGCGATGTTCGGCGCCTGCCTCATCATGTATCGGTTCGGAATGATGGGCGGCGGAGATGTGAAACTCCTGGCCGCCGCCTTCCTTTGGATGGGTGTCGAGAATGCGCCGACTTTCTCCGTACTGCTCGGCGCCTTCGCGATAGTCTATGCAACAGGAGCCGGCTTTCACCTCCTCCCCTCCCGCTTCGACAATGGCCGGGTCAAGGTACCCTACGGTCCAACGATTTCGCTGGCCTGGATCGGAGCGTCCATCGCTCCACTCATCATCTGAAGCGCGAACAGCAACACGACCATAGCACACCAAATTCAACGCTGGATCTGTACCCACTCATACGGCTGGGGCCGCGGACCCCAAAGTGGAATCCACTTTTGAGGCTTTCCGATGCTCATTTCATGGAGCAGCGCATCGTTTAGGGCGGAAAACCGGATCCACTTTTCCGCACGATACGCTAGAGTGGCGACGCACTGATCCGCAGCGTCCGCAGGGCGCTGTGGAAGAAACACCGTGCGGTTCCAGGCCACAGTTGAAGCAATGATTGCAGCGTCTCGACTCACGAATTCTTCATTCTGTCCCGTTTCGCCCCAGCGCAATCACCGCCGCCCCTCGTCTTTGACGTTTTTGCTTCCCGTGCTTTGCATGATGGCGGCAACCCACGGACAGGCACAAGGTCTCCAAATTGGACGCAGCGGATGGCTGCTTGAGCGCCCATCGAAAGACTTCGTATTGCTTCGTTCGAATATCACCTTGCTTGAAGGCGAAGGCGCCCCCAATGGGGAGAAGACCCGTCAAGGATTATTCATGTTGGCATGCGAGCCGCGTGTCAGGCGGATCCGTTTCCAAATGAGTGAAACACCGAGAAGCCCAAGCATACGGGCTTCATCTCATGGTCGGGCTATTGTCCGTGGATGGGGGACGACTGAAAAGACCTCCCCGGCACCGATCTATCCGGACGTTCTCTTCTTCGATGACGGGAGCTTTGAATTTCAGGAGACCGCTATTTTTGGAAGCTCTGTGATGCGCGGCCTTCTGGCTATTCTGCAAGAATCCCCAACCCGCCTCGAGGTTGTTCTGTTCAAAGGGGCGCAAACCCGTTCTTTCGCCAGGGGAGAGGCGATGCAGTTCCAGCTCTCCAATCTAGAGGAGAATCTCGGGAACATTTATGGCTTCGAAGGCCTCTGCTTCCGACACGTAAAATAACGCGGAACCATACCCGCCTGCGCGAACACCTCTCTCAATTAGACAGACTGGCCCTGAGAGCCAACCTGCAAACGAGTGATAGGGCGTATGGAACCTCGATACCGGGTCGAGACTCTAACAGGCTCCCCCCGTCCCTTGAGACGGTGCCGATCCAGAGCCACTGTTGACGTTAACGGTCAGCCCGATCCCTCCGCTGGCACCGCTCGCGCCCCCATTGTTGGCCGGTGGCCCGCAGCGATACCTTTCAACGGCGCGCTGCATGCGCTCTCCATTGAAGGCGATATCCTTGTTTCGAGCATGCGCGGGCCACGGATCGGTGACATGCGTGACAACATTGGTCTGAACGGCATTTCCCGCACTGAATGCGACCGTGTTCTTGCGGTCCATGTATTCCGAACATGCGGTCAGGCTGCTCGTCGCAAGGACTACAGCCAGTGCCGTCCGCCCCATCACTGCATAAGCGATCATCGTTCAATCCCTTGCTTCGAGGATCGGTTGTACGCCGTTGGCATCACCATCATCGGAGCATGCTTGCGTCAGTTCTTTGCTCTCACGACATTGGGCCTTGCGCTCACAGACCTGACGGTCGCAACATCGGAAGAAGTCAGGATATGACCATAGGGCCCATTGATCTTTTCACGATTCGCCAAAATCCATTCCTGCGCCGGAGAAACAGCAGACGGATCACCCGGCTTCTCGACCTCGAGCTTGCCAGCGAGGAACAGATCCGCGTCGTTGGCCGGTAGCGTCGTATCGAGCGGCGTCGCCACCAGATCGCCAGGCTTGCCGGGCTTTACGAGATGAGGCGTCACGATGACGACGAGTTCCGTCTCACGCGACTGGAACTCCGTGCTGCGAAACAGCGCTCCGAGAACAGGGATGGACCCTAACCAGGGAAGTTGCTCGAGATTCCGCTCAGTAGTGTTCTGAAGTAGCCCCGCCATGGCGAAGCTCTGCCCGTCCCGCAGCTCAACAGAAGTTCTCGCACTTCGGACCGTTATTCCTGGTATTAGAAACCCGCTCGTCCGGACCGCAATCGATTCATCGATGTCGCTGACCTCGGGAGCGAGATCCAAGTTGATCAGGCCATTGGACAGGACGGTTGGCGTGAAGTTCAGCCTGACGCCGAAGGGCTCCATTTGCACCGTAATGGTTGGAATGCCCGCTTGAGTTGTCGAGGCAACCGGAATCGGAATCTTGCCGCCGGCATGGAAAGTCGCGGTGCCACCAGACATGGCCACGAGATTCGGCTCAGCGAGGCGACGAACGAGTCCCTTTGATTCCAGGGCATCAATCGTTACATCGAGCATACGCGAGTTGTTGGCGAAGCGCGCGAGGATGGTTGCGAATGGGGCCGAAGACCCAAGCAGACTATCGATGACCGTACCGTCGGGTGCTGTGCCGCCTCGACCAATGCGAGCCGCCCGCGTCTGACCCAAATACTCATACCTGAGACCAAGCTCTCGGCCTGCACTCCGGTTCACTTCGATGAAGCGCACCTTCAGCATCACTTGCTGCGGAGAGGCAACGCGCGTCGCGTTGACGACGCCTCCGGGGGAAAGGGCTCTCGCGATTTCGACCGCCTTGTCGACGGTGACCGCATCAGCCGCCGTTCCCTCCAGGACGAGTTGCTCACCACTGCTCCGAACCGTGATGCCGTTTGATCCCGCACCAGCAGCGATTTTTTCCGCCACACTTCCCGTGTCGGGCCCGACCTCTACGTCGACGACTCCAATCACCCGCCTCGAGCTGTCGAGGACCGAGACGTTCGTCGTGCCGGTCTTCTTTCCCAGGATATAGAGAGTCTGGTCGCTCAGAGGGATCACGTCGGCGATTTCCGCAGACCCGACCAGAACGTCAGTAAAAGGATAGTCGAGGCGAAGCGCCTGGGACTTGTTATTCGGGAGTCGAACGCGGAGAAGCTTTGCCCGCGGAGCCGCATCTTGAACCTGCGCCTGCGTCTGGGCCTGCACGGAGGTTATGAAGCCACTACTTAATGGCGCAAGGAACAACATTCCCAATCCGGCAATGCCAGCAACTGCCTGCCTGAACCCTCTCCGTCTGGCCATGCGCCCCCCACCAAGCGGTCCGAATATTTCTCTGCTTATACGGATAATTGCCTACCGCTACAGCTACAAGTTCTATGACACGTCTTAGTAAAGAATATCTGCAGGAACAGAAGCAGTGAGGTGAAAATGACACAGCCCGGGCGAGGTTGCCCATGCCTAAGTCGGCCCAGCAGGCACGGGTTAACCTCCAAGAATGCAGAACTGGCCCGACTTTAGTATAATCTTTAATATTGTTTCATTGTCCAAGTAAAAGCCCGTTAGCCGACACCCTATACTTTTTATCGAGTGAAAAGCTCTTCCACGCTCCCATTCATCGATACATTATTACGTACTAGTGACAATCGCCTTCATAATCGGCAAAGCAGGAGCAGAGTTGGAACCAATGCTCTTTCACCGAAATTAAAACTAACCAAAGCTGCGCGAGATGTAAGATGTTCCGCCAAATTGGCCTATTGATACTTGCGACCGCTCTCCCCCTGAGCTTGAGCGCGGCAGAAGCCAAGCCTCAGAGACATTATGTCGACCCACCATCGGAGATTGACACCGTCACGGCGCCCGCTCCCCCCGATGTCGGCACAACTGGCTCTATCCGGGCGGCTCCGCCGGTCATTGTCGACTCCTTACCCCTATACCCATCCCCTTCGGCCCTAGGGCATGGCAGATGCACAGTTGCAACCTACGTGACCGGCGAAATGGCAGATCGGCTGGTCCGCGTGCATAGATGTTAAGAACTCGGAATTCGGCCTGTTTGAGAGCGCCCGGTTTTCTATATTGCGCCCTGCTCACACCCTCACGCACGGACCCGCGCGATCGACCTCTCGGCTGCCTGGATGCGGGAGCCGACAACGTATCTCTATTAAAAATCTCGGCTCTTCCCTCCCCTCCATCACACCATTCGGATCGCTATTTCGGACCGGCATACAGCCCGTCTGATTTTGGCGTCTCTTATGCGGGGATTAAATGGGCTGTACATCCAAATATCTGTGTAAAGGGGATTGTGTACGGGGCGACTCTTCGATGTAGTTGAGAGAGTCGTCCAGAGGCATCAATGGTCTATCGATATCCACTGCTGATCATGGCTTTGGCATCGCTCGCCCCTTCCAGCCGCGTTGCGGCAATGGACGCCTCAACATTGACTCCCCGCATTGGCGAGACGGTCCAAGAGTTTGAGGCGAGACGGCGCGGTATCAAGCCCCCCCGACCTGCGGATGATGTCATTACCGTCACAGCCGATTCCAAGGGGCATTTCTATCTCGTTCCGAGCCTCAACGGCGAACCCGTTCGCATGGTCGTTGACACTGGCGCAAGCGTTGTCGCGCTGACCTATGAAGATGCGGAACGCATAGGTGCCCAACTGTCTCCACAGGATTTCACGATCAGGATGTCCACCGCGAACGGAACCGTCGAAGGAGCTTCGTTCCGGATTGGTGAAATCAGAATCAAGGATCTGGTGGTACGGGATGTGGAAGCTGTCATCCTACCAAGAGACCGCCTCGGCGTGAGTCTGCTTGGAATGAGCTTTCTCCGGCAGCTTCGTGGCTTCGATATATCACAGGGGCGCTTGAGCCTTCACACTCAGTGATATCAGTCTTTAAGTACGCGACCCCATGCCATGCTGCGCAATATCCTCGTGCCTGAGAGCATAACACGCAAACATCACAGCAGGGAATTTCGAACGAGGACATCGACCGCGCACTGGGAAGAGTTATGCTCAACGCGCGTCAGATTCCGGCTGTGACCGTTTGCAGATCCTCACTGACCAGCGTTGTTGCGGACGGCGGGATCGGCCAGCCAGCCGGCGTGCCGCTGCATCCCGAGGGAGCGGCCGGTGCAATCCATTGCATGAGTCCGCCGAGAAAATAGAATTGGTGGGTCATACACCGTAGATTGACTGTCACCGTCATCGGCAGCCCGCCGGGGCGACCGACGAACCCGAGTCCTGTTGTCTTGTAGGAAACCTGCACATTCTGCGGTTGAATGCGCGGGAATGCCCGCCGCATTTCGGTTACGATGAGATTGAAAGCCACTGCGTCGAGGCCATATGATCCGCATGTGGTGCTGGTGCAGGCAGCATTTACCGTAGGACAATAACTTGCCTGCCCGCCTGTCGCTGTCAGGCATGAATCGCCGATGTGATCGGCATTCCACTGGCTGACGAGATTCGTAATTCCCGTTGCCGCCGGATTCACGACGACGGCTTTCCGCACGCCCATCTGCGTGGCTTTGCCGGCTGCGTTCCACTCATAGAGAAGATAAGACACGTCTACCGTGCCGAGTGCAACGAGAGCCAATACGGGAAAGGCTATCGAGAACTCGACCATTGATGCACCAGCAGTATCCCGCAGCAACCTACTCAGAAATGTAGCGCTCTTCATGCCGCACCGTGAATGTAACAGTATTTGACAACCCTAGAGCTGTCAGTATAGGCGTGGAAAATGGCACTTCGGCGTCGAGATGGATAACGCTGGGATTGCTGGCAAGCGATGCAGCGTCCAACCTCACTTTGGAAGGGTCGGTCCATCCCCTTATGAGCGGACTCCCACCATCCTCCAATCGGCCCGTCATGGCCAGATTCCGAGCCTTCGCAAGAGCCCATGTCTCGCCGACAGCGGTGGCCGGGAGTCTGGCAAGGTAGCGAGCTGCGCTCTTCACCGACTTATCGGCTGTATGATACGCATAGAGTGCACGACCAAACTCGGCGCTCCCCGCCATCAACATCACGGCAAGAGGCATCACGAGCGTCACCTCGACGAGTGAAGCCCCCGATGTGCAGCGCAAGAATTGCTTCACTAGCCGGATCATGAGAGATACCTCAGCGATAAAGCTGGACCAATTCATGCATGATACCGCTGCCGTCATCCGGCTTTATCATGCCGACATATTCAGCATAGAGAGCGCCTCCCGCATTCGGAGGAGAGACAGGCTCGGTCATGAAGAACTTGGCGTATCTGTTGGTGCGCCTCGGCGGGGTGGCATTACCCTGGTTGGCGTCGCAGTTCACGATGGCGACATAGAATATGCGGCGCTCGGGATCAAGGCTCGTGGCCGCATCTTCTCCATTGTTGGAGAAATATTTAGTCGGGTAAGGGTTTTCGACGGGATTGGCCGGGTTCCCACCCGGCGCAGGCATTGTCCCGGAGAGAGAGCTCTGCTGGATCTCGCTCGACGGGATTGCCGTCCGAGGCGTTATGTTGCCATTTGCATCGAGATCAAGGCCAAGTTCGCGAAGGTAAACCTGATATCGCGTGGTCGAAGTTTTGAGAAGGTCCCTGAACGACTGCGTCTTGTCCGCATGATTGTAAGCAAGGTAGTTATCGAACGCAGTCCCTTTCCAATTCGCGTTCCCATACCAACCATCCGTGAACGCACTGTCTCGAGGAAGCTGGTTTGCCGGACCGGAGTTTCCATTGCAGGTGAGGCTTGGATTTCCTTTGAGCACATTGGGTGCCGGCGGGAAGCTTTTAATCTGAGTTGCTGCAGGACCGCCGCCATTCGGGTAGATGTCAAATCGAACATTCATGCCTTCACAGACCTGGCTCACGGCATTTCCAGGCGTGACGGTGTTCCCGTTGGAGAAGCAGAAATTCGGCTTTGGAGAGCCGAGATTGATCGCCCGCCTGCTGCCATTGGTGTCGTTCGGAGGGTCAACAATGGCAAAGTCGCCGTTCTGGTTGAGGCCGCTGCCATTTGCCCGCAGCAGGAACTGCGTTCCGATCGGCGGATTGAACTCCGTGGGGTTTGAGAAGCAAATGCGAAGCGGAGTGACCTCGCAGGCAACGTAGGTCGTGCCCGCAACTGCTCGTCCGGCTGTGTCATTGGATTTGTCGGCGGAGACTGCGCCAATGAACCAGCCCGTCAGAGTACGCGTTGCTGTTGTCACCTCAATGAACGCAGCATCTGCGTCACTTGAGGCAATCGTATCGGGATCCAGTTTCGAGTAGAACCTGACCTGAGAGATTTGAAGCCCCTCGTTGCTGTCTGCCCAACGTGGATTGTTATTCAGGACGAACTTTGCGGCATTCTCAGCGCGGGTCATAGCAGTCGCCGCGCCGTCCAGTTCTTTGGCTCCTGCAAGAGCAGCGGCATCGGCCAGGTCGCGAAGCTCCGTGTTGAGCTGCATATATCGGCTGAAGTCTATGGCGAGGGCAACCATTCCGATGATCACTGGTGCCATGATCGTGAAGAGGATCAATGCGGCGCCCCGGGTATCTTCGGCGAATCTGCGAAATACCACGCGTAGTAAAGACAATCGAAACAGCGACATGACTCCGCGCCCCAACGGACAAGTTCCGTTAAGAAAATGACAATCGCCATCCTTGTGTCAAGCAGCGCCATGGGCAGCTTTCGGCTATTATTTGACGTTGTTTCAGCGCGTATTCTCGTACATCAGTGCTCATTATCATCATGTTTCTTCAGCAGATCCCTACATTTATGGTGAGAGCTTAACGGTCACCTGAACTCGGATGTCGACAAAGGATTACTCCTTTTTTTCCCGAGAACAAGAACCAAGGAAAGGGAAGCTTTCAATCTACACTGATATTAACTGATGGCTTCAAATCATCAGCACATCCCGACGACACATCCGCTCAAGGGAATTGCTGTAGGGTGACCAGCAATCTATTGATCAGCCGCACGGCACATGACCGGCCATAAAGTAACAAGGGGCATTAGGGGGCAATGACCAAGTTCCGGCAAGCAACTGTCGCTCTCATGTGCGGAATACTTGGGACCGGCGCCGCATTTCAGTCAGCCAGCGGCAATGAAGCTCCCTCGAAGCCCCTGCCCCTCGCGCCTCCCGCCGGTCCGATGCCGCCGGCATCGGGTGTGTTTCAGGGAGATCCCCACATGAGCAATCCACCTGGGCGATCCAGTTTTCTCCCTATCATCCTGCGCGAGGCCGAAGCCAACGATCTGCCACCTGCGATCATCGATGCCGTTATAAGAGTAGAGAGCTTCTACAATCCTGCTGCAATCGGTACTGTTGGCGAAATAGGCCTTATGCAAGTCCGTCCGTCTACAGCTGCCATGATCGGCTTCAGGGGCACGATCGCAGATTTGGCCAATCCGGAGACCAATATCCGTTACGGTGTTCGATACCTTGCGCGGGCGTGGCGTTTGGCCAAGGGCGATCTCTGCCTTGCACTCATGAAGTACAGGGCCGGTCATGGTGCCGAGCAGATGAGTGCCTTGAGTACCGAGTATTGTCGGAGAGCTCGCCGCCATCTGGCTACCGCCTGGCCTGGCTTCGCTGCGAATGTCACCCCTGATGCCCTTATCGCATCAGATAGCGATCCGGCACCTTCTGAAAGTCCGAGCTCAAAATCCATTGCGTTGATGCCCCCCGATCCCAGCAAGGGCTCAGGAGCAAAGGTGGCGGCCACCCGATCTGCTCAATGGCTCATCGCGATCGGTAGAGCCCAAAGTGCCGCCGCCTGGAGGCGAGTATCGGCAAAATCGAGAAGCCAGGCACTCTGGGCCGCTCACGCGGCACGCAAGGTCACCATCGGCAAGCAGCCCCCATCTTCTCTGTAGCAGAAAAGGTTTGGCCGCCTCGGCGAAGACTTCCGTCCAATGGATCCGATCATCGGAGGTAACCCTTCTGAACGGTCGCTATCACCCTCAGCGCCCATGCAGCAGGCGTGCGAACCGATATGTTCAAGGCTCGAAGAGGACGGTTGCTCCATGAAACATGCCAGCCCTGCGCGTCGAATAGAAGCTCCACATTCCTATCAGAACAACATCGATCATGGCTGTGCGCAGAAGCCGCTTACGCAGGAGATGATCAGAGTTCTTGTCGTCGCTTTTAGTGCTTGGGTTGCCGCCGCTATTACGCTTGTTTACTTCGGCAAATTTGACTTGGTCCGTTTGATGTTATCAGTAGGGTTCATTACCTCCTTGCTCATGGTGTGCTCGGGAATGGCGGTTCTCATCGCGAGCGTTGCTCGATACATGGCCCCGCTGCTTGAGCGGGATTGATCCGGCCTGGGTGACTTTGCTTTTCCTAGCCGGTTGCGACCCTGTCATGGACCGAACCCATGCCATGTGCTGAGAGTTTGCGCCATCAGACAGGCGGTTTCAGTTCATAGACGACATACCCCTCGCCGATGAGTTCGTGCAAAGGCTTCAAACCCCATCTGCAGCACCGGAGATCACCTGCGGAAATTCCCCAATACTCCCTATTGAGAATGACCGCGTGAGTCACTTGGCCCTGTCCCGCAGCGTGGACAACCTCACAACCAGGCCCGGGCGAATGTGTGCAGGGCATTAATCTGGCGATCAGACGAAATCTTGCTCAACGCTCAGCAAGAACAGCTTTACCCCAGCGTCAGTTGATAATGAGGCTAATTCCTCGTGCGTGGAGCAATCAGGATGAAGAATGGAATGCCGGAGCGTCGCTCCATGGAGCGTTTTCGTACCAAACTGATAGGATGGGTCGCGTATGATGAGAACGCCCCGGCTGTTGAATGTATTCTGTGGGATCTCTCGACCACAGGAGCACGGCTCGTATTTCCTGATCCCGCTCTGATCCCGCTGGATTTTGACCAGCTTGAGTTTGATCTTCATATCCTGGAAGAAGGAATGTCCGCCAGGGTCCGGCTGATATGGACGACCGGGGAGCATTACGGAGTCAGATTCACGAATTAGCCGGTCGCGCGCATGGCTTGGGCCCGATGTCGCGGTCGGCCCCAACTCTGTTCCAGATACGCGGTCCCAAACGGGCCTCGCTCCATCATGAAGCTGTCGGGCTACGCGGGAGCCATCGGCCCATTCAGTGCTCTGCGTGAGCCAAGTGTTCCCATTGGTCCGGAGGTCACCCAACCCACCGTATCGCGGTAGAGATGGTCGCGGACCACGTCTTGGGATCCCGTCCAGGCGCTTACTGAACCTGCTCCACTGATCACAACTCACAATAGCGTTTTGATCGCCCCTTTGTGAGCGCTGGGTTCAAAGCTTTGCCTTTAAAGCCTGGGCGGCACCGGGTTTGGGCAGAGGACAGCCTGCTCGACATGAAAGATATCTTCAAATCGGGTGGATCCGATATGGAAGTTCCGCCTCCTTCAGAAAGATGGACACCTTGTGTCCGTTCGGCGTGGCCCGGTAGGAGAGATCGATCATCCCGTCACCTCATTCGACAGCTTCCGGCCTGGCACTCGGCCATGGGTCGGCTTCCATGATAGCATCGAGGACAGCACCAAGGCCTTCGGGAAGATTTCCGCCGCACCGACCCTTCAAGCCGAGACAGCCCATGGTTGATTGGTGGGTCGCTGTTGCAGCCGACATCAAAGGCACAATGCCAAGGTCTCGGACAGTCTTGGCAACCTCGTGCATTTCTTCGGAGCGGCGGATACCGTGGGTAGTCATGCGCTCCAGATTGTACTCGGCCATTTTTGGCCAATCCAAGGCCGGAAAGCTCTCACGGAGCGAAGCAAGAACGTCCTTTTCGACACCAGCGCGGCGGGCTGCGAGAAAGCACTCCATCGAGAGCGCTTCGAGTCCTTTGATCATCACGCTGCGGCACATCTTAACCGCGGAGGCGGAGCCGATGCGGTCGGAAAAGACTGAGACATTGAAGCCAAGCGCCAGAGCAATCGGAAGGAAATCCGCCGCGTGAGGACCGCCAAGGAGGATCGGTGTGCCAAGGCGCTTCGGGTAAATCGGCGACATGACGGCCGCTTCGACATAACGGCCGCGCCCGGCCTCAATGACAGCGGCCGCCTCTCGCTTCGTACCGGGAGCGACAGAGTTGAGGTCGAGGAAGAATGAGTCTTCAGGCATGTCCGCGGCCACGGAACGGGCCGCATCCAGATCGGAACTCGCCGTGACCGCACTGATCACGAGTTGCGCGGTCGCAACCGCCTCCTCGGCCGTGCACGCGCATGCAATGCCCAAGGCACGGGCTGTCTCACTCTGAGCGCTGTTTGTATCCGCGAATGTGATGTCGAATGCGCTGATCCCGATCATGGGGTTGGCTGAGAGCTCTCGGGCGAGCATCTGACCAACCTCGCCGAAACCCATGAGCGTGATGCGGTTCAAATACTTCATGACACCATTCGTCATACGGGAATCCTTGCTGTCACTCGGAGGATGATCAGGTATCGATCCGCCTAGTATTGAGTGGGTCAATCGAGGCAAGCCGCACTTAGACTTCACCTCGCATAGAGACACAGGGAATTGTCGTTTGCATAAGCAATCTCCCTTTCAGCTGAGACGGAGCTGGCGGAGGCGAAGACGCTGCGTGAACACCCTCTACCGTATCACGGTATCGACAGGCGCTCCCACGTTTACGCCTGGATGGCGACATCCCTCATTCTGCTGGTTCCATACCATGCTGACGTTTTGCCGCCTCTGCCTCGGACGAGGTCAGATAGGCAATGAGCGCGCGCGCTTTATCAGGTTGCGAGGACGTGTTGCAGACACCAGCAGTGAACACAGTCACGGCTTGAATCTCTGGGGGTAAGGGGCCAATGATTTCGATGCCGGGTACGTGCAGCAATTCACTTAGCTGCTGAAAGCCCAGATCTGCTTCTCCTTGCGCCACCAAGGTGCCCACCGGCACGCCCGGAGGAGCTCGAAGGGCGCGCTGCGAAACCGATCCTGCTATGCCCCACCGCTCCCAAAGGTGCATGAGATGATCACCGCTCGGTCCGGTGGAATAACAGATCTTGCCCGATTCCAAGACAGCCTGCTTGACAGCTGCCTCGTCGTCGATCCTAGGCCGCAGCGCTCCAGCGCGAATAGCCATCGCAATGCCTGAGCGCGCAAATCCAACTCGGGTCCCGGGGACGATATATCCCTCAGCCTCCAATTGCTCCATCACCTTTGGTGCAAGAACGATAATGTCAGCGGGCTCGCGAGCGCGAACAAGTTGAGCTGCCTCCACTCCGCCCATCGCTTTAATGGTGATCCGCAACCCGGTACGCTGCTCGTAAGGTTCAGCGAGATCGCCTAGAATTTGACGAGTTGCCATTGACGAAATGAAATTGAGCTGATTGGTCATTCAGCAGCCCAACGCGACATATCGAGCGGCCCGAAGCCATTGATCGTTGAGAATGGCCATTTGCCGATAAAGGCTTTTATGTCGACTTTCTTCGCTGCCGAAGATTTCGAGAAGTTCGCGCTAAGCGCCACTCTTTCCTCCTGAACTTGTAGCATTTTATGGTTGGGCAGCATGTGCCACGCTGCTGACAAGTAATTTGGCCCGAAGGTGCGGTTAAATCGGTATCGGGATTGTGCCTCCACGTGTGTTGGGTCTCCTCGAAGCAGTGAGCCTCTGCTGCTCGAGAGACGTATATTGTTGGCCGCTGTCCCTCCTTGAAGCGCAGACATTGCGGCACGAACTGAGACAAGACCAATATGTTCCGCACTTGAGTCTAGCGTACTATTGGTGAGGATGTCTGATGAGACAAATGAATAATTTAATAGGTTTATTCTATTCTGTGCATCTGCGGCGGCATCTCATTTCTCCAGATGTCACGAAGCTGCTTTTTGATGACAGGAAAGAGGCTTCTCCGCCCACGCAGGTCGGCCTTGAGGTCATTTAGCAAATCTGCGGCGGCGATAGTGCAGGCCTGAGGCTCCGAGGAGGTAGCCAGTCCTGTCCTAATGACGAGAGTCTTGTCGGATTGTTACGTTGAACATTGTTGGACGTAATCAGTCTTGGTAGACGACATGGCTGGTTCAAGCGGCCGTGCTATCGTCCAAAGAACTAGCAACTAAGAATTCGCGAAAGCATTATTTCCAAGAGTAGCCATCTCGGCTGCGGATCCACCAACACCAAGCAGCTTGGCCGTTGGCCGGGTTGGCAACGTTCTCCCCTGTCACGGGAGGATAGAGCCATGGTGCGGATTTTGATGTTGGCTGTTGCCTTTGCCTTGGCCGCTTCCGCAGGAGCGGATGCTGCACCCTCGCGGAAACGAAATCCCACGCCTCCGGACCGACCATCACCCCGCCAGACAGTGCAGGACCAGGATGAGTTCCGCTCCTGCGATGTCGCCGTGCGCGAGTTCGTGCAAGGGCAGAAGGAAGCCGCGGCGCTCCCGGTCAAAGAAGTCAAGGTCGACGGGTTGCGGATGACATTGAACTTCGTCCATCCCTACGGCGAAAGCGGCGACACGCCGCCCAATCTCGCCTTCACGCGCGGAGAGTCGATCGAAGAACGGCGCAAGGCGTTGAATGAGGCCAAAGAAAGAGCTCGTATGCTCGGGGAGGCGGCGAAAACCGGCAATGTCTGGTATGTCATCGTCCTGAAAAAGGAGAGCAATCCGACCGACGAGCGACGCAGCTCCACAGGTGCCAAGGGGAGTGACGGCTCCCCATCTTCGGCCGACGCCGTCGTGATGGCCAGCATCGAGGGCCGGTGCGTGACCGTGTCTCAGTATCAGGCCATTCCTGTCGCCAATCTGAGCGCGGACTTGCGCCAGATCCTCGGTTTGCGGGCGCAGGAGGCATCGCCGACCGATAATCCGTCACCGCCGGAAAGTCCTCCGCAAGCGCCGCCATCATGATTATTCGCAACCGGTGCACGCCAAATATCTGAACTGGTCCTGGAAGCGGTCTTGCGAAAGGGTTCGTCGAGACGCTCTTCTTTTGTCGATGAAAGCGAATGGGACAAAAGACGACCGTTCAAATGGTCGATCGCCAGGGGCATCAGGCGCACCAGGCTCACCCGTGCCCTTTCCAAAGTTCAACCTTCCTTTATGCCACCTCGACGAGAGACCGACCGTTGCGCGCCACCACGCGTCCGCCCTTGATGACAACCCGGCGCGGCGCGCGGCTGACTACCGCTTCCGCGAGGGTCTCGCCATCGAGCAGGACAAGATCGGCCTTGCAGCCGGGGGCAAGGCCGTAATCCTCCAGGCCCATGAGCCGGGCGCCCCCCGTCGTGCACGTGTCGAGGGCAAGGGCCACCTCGTCATCCCGCCGGAAATTGTTGCGCATGCCCACCAGCACCGCACGCTCCAGCATATCGGCGTTGCCGTAGGGCCCCCAGGTATCGCGCACCCCGTCGGAGCCCGCTGCCACTACCACGCCCGCCTCCACGAGGCGCTTCACGGGTGGGACAGGCCGCGAGGCCGGGGCTGTGGTGAGGATGTGGACCTTCGCCTCGGCAAGGGCGTCGATGAGGTTCGCCACGTAATCCTGATCGGCCATCCCGAGACAGAAGGCATGGCTGATGGTGACCTGTCCCTGCATGCCGAGAGCCCGTGTGCGCTCGATGATCAGCTCCATGGAGAAAGCGCCCAGCTCCGCCGGCTCGTGAAGGTGAACGTCCACCGGCACGCCGAAGCGCTCGGCAAGGCGGAAGATCACGTCGAGATGCCCCTTGGGGTCGCGGTCGATGGCGGAAGGATCAAGGCCGCCGATTACATGAGCACCGAGCCTGAGCGCTTGCTCCATGAGCTCCACGGTGCCGGGCCGGATCAGCATGCCGCTCTGCGGAAAGGCCACGATCTCGATATCGACGATGTCGCGGTAGGTCTCGCGTGTGCGCAGAACTCCCTCGATTCCCGACAGGCCGACTTCGGTGTCCACGTCCACATGGGACCGGATCGCCGTGGACCCATGGGAGACCGACAGGATAGCCTGTCGGGCGGATTGCCGGGCGGGATCAATCCCAAGGCGCTTCTTTTCGGCTCGCTCGTTCTCGATCTTGTCGATGAGCCGCGGGCCCACTTCGTTCCGATACCAGCCCATGCCGAGCAGGGTCTTGTCGAGATGAGTATGGGCCTCAACGAGACCAGGAATGAGGATCGCGTCGCCACCATCGATGACTTCGACGCCGGGCGGCGCAGCCTCCCCGTAGGCGACAATGCGCCCGTCGCGCACGGTCAGGTTCGTGGCAGCCTCGCCCATGGGCCGAACCCGAGTGATGTACAGATCGCCGCTCATGCCGCTCCTCCTCAACTGCTCCCCCATGCTCCACCGAGGCCTGCGTTCACTCCTTGGAGCGGTGCAGCCGGCCTAAAAGAATCGCTTTCCAGAACGAGCTTATTGTATACAATGATGAATGCAACATCTTTTGCAGGTTGGCTCTTGGTGTGAGATCGAAATGGATACTAAATGGTGGCGAGCCCACCTTGCCCCGTCAGTCCCGTCGACCATGCCCAATCGTTCCTCGAAAACAGCCGGATCTCGCAGCGAATCCGTCTATTCCGGCTTGCGCCGCGCCATTATCGAGCAGGCCCTGATGCCCGGGGACAAGCTGACCGAGGATGTGATCGGCGAGCGGTTCGGCGTCAGCCGGACCATCGTCCGCGCCGCCTTGGCCAAGCTTAATGCGGAAGGGCTCGTCGACGTTCAGCCCAACAAAGGCGCCACCATCGCCCAGCCGAGTCTGTCGGAGGCACACGACGTGTTCGAGGCACGGATGTGCCTGGAGCGGCAGGTCCTGGCGCGCTTGGCTGAGCGGATCACCGATCGGGACATCGCCATGCTGGAACAGCATGTGGCCCTGGAAGCGAAGGCCAATGCCCATGACGGCCCGGCTGCAATCCGCCTCGCCGGCGAGTTCCACATCCTCCTGGCGGAACTGTCTGGCAACGGGGTGCTCGCCCGCTTCGTGGATGAGGTGGTGTCCCGCTGCTCCCTGATTCTGGCTCTCTACAGCCGCCCTCATTCCTCGGATTGCTCGATCAACGAGCACCAGCAGATCATTGAAGCCCTGCGCGCCCGCGACGCAGCTCGCGCCATGAAGGCGATGGACCATCACCTGCAGGCAGTGACCGATCGCGCCCTTCTCTCGTCGAGTTCCGACAAGCACCGCGATCTCCGCGCGATCCTCGACCGCTACGCGAGCTGAGGTGTCACCGGCTCCGCGCCGGGGCTCCCTCCTGCCCTCTTTTCCTGAGATTCCGCACGTCCAGACGCCCGCTAAAGTTGATTTCACTGGCGTGGAATCGGCTCTGTTCTTTGGTGTGCCGCATTTTTGGCGGCGAACTGGGGCTACTTCGCCGAAAATGCTCTTGCGATTTCCTTCGAAGCAGAATTGACGCCCCTTGGATTGTATGCAATTTTTTCTAGTCATTGGATACAATAAGTCCAAACCAGAGGATTAAACCGGAGGCCTACAATGAAACCACGTCTCGCTTTGTGTCTCTCCGTCGCGATCGGGGCACTGACGGGCTTCGCCGCAGAGGCGAAAACCCTGCGGTGGTCGTCGCCGACTGATCTCACCACGCTCGATCCCTATGCCCACACGGAGAGCTTCACGACGAGCATGCTGCACCACGTATTCGACCCGCTCGTGCGCCGCGGCCGAAACTTGGAGCTCGAGCCCGCGCTTGCGGTGAGCTGGAAGACGGTGAAGCCGGATACCTGGCGCTTCGAGCTGCGCCGGAACGTGAAGTTCCACAACGGCAATCCCTTCACGGCCGATGACGTGGTGGCCTCGATCAACCGGCTTCTCGACCCCGGCGCTCGAGCGCGCGGCAACATTTCCACGGTGACCGGCGCGCAGAAGGTCGACGATTATACGGTCGACATCACCACCAAGGGCCCCTACCCGCTCCTCCTCAACGACCTTGCTGGCGTCTACATCATGGACAAGGAGTGGATGGAGGCGAACGATGCCCTGAAGCCCGGCAACATCGCGACCGGCGTCACCACCGCCGCCTCCACCACGGCTGTCGGCACCGGTCCGTTCAAGGTGGAATCCTACAAGCCGGACGCCGGCACCGTCTTCGTGGCGAACCCCGATTGGTGGGACAAGCCCCAGCACAATCTCGACCGCATCGAGTTCAAGCCGATCAAGTCCGACGCGACCCGTGTCGCCGCCCTGCTCTCCGGCGAACTCGACCTGATCGCGCCTGCGCCCCTGCAGGATCTGCAGCGGATCAGCGGGTCCTCCGGCTTCAAGGTCATCGAGGAGCCGTCACTGCGCCTCATCATGCTGTCCTTGAGCTTCCGACCCGAGCTCAAGGCGATGCCGGGACAAAAGAATCCGGAACTCGATCTCAAGGTGCGCCAGGCCATGTGGCACGCCATCGACTTCGAGGCGATCAAGAAGCGCGTCATGCGCGACAAATCCCGCAATACCGGCACCCTCGTCGCGCCGCCGGTCCCCGGCTATTCCAAGGACAATGACACACCCTTCGGCTACGACACCGACAAGGCCAAGAAGCTCCTCGCCGAGGCCGGATATCCGAACGGATTCAAGACCAAGCTCAACTGCCCGAACGACCGTTACATCAACGACGAGCAGATCTGCGTCGCTATCGCGTCCATGTGGACCAAGGTCGGAATCCAGACCGAACTGCAGACGGAATCCCGCGCCACCTATTTCCCCCGTCAGGATCGCCACGAGTTCGATGTCTCGATGGTCGGCTGGGCGACCCTGCCGCCCATGGACGGGTTCAGCGTCCTGTCCTCGCTCCTGACCGAGCAGAAGGAAGGCTATGGCGGCTCGAATTCGGGCGAATACAGCAATCCGCAGATCGAGGAGCTGACGCGCAAGGCGGCGGTGGAGCTCGATGAGGAGAAGCGTCGCGCCATGCTGGTCGAGGCCCTGAAGGTTGCACGCGACACGGTCGCCTACATTCCGATTCACCAGCAGCCCGTGGCCTGGGCCGTCCGCGACGGTGTCGAGGTGCCCCAGTTCCCGGACGAATACGTGCGCCTCTGGTTCGCCACCGTGAAGTAAACCTTCTGTCGATGCTGGTGCGGCCCGTCCTCGCGGCGGGCCGCAGGAGGCAGCCATGTTGAAAGTTCTTCTCTCCCGCCTCGGGCAGGCCGCACTGGTGATGCTGGTCGTCTCGGCGATATCCTTCGTGATGTTCCGCTTCGTGGGCGATCCTGTCTCATCCATGTCGCGCGAGAATGCCAGCGTCGAGGAAAAGGCGGAGTTGCGCCGCTCGCTCGGGCTCGACCAGCCGGTCGTGGTGCAGTACGGACGCTTCCTGGCACGCACATTGTCGGGCGATCTCGGCATCAGCTACCGCAATCAGCGCCCCGTGACGCAGCTCATCGCGGAGCGGTTGCCCGCGACTCTCGAACTCGTCCTCGTCGCCACGATCCTGTCGCTCGCGCTCGGCATTCCGCTCGGCGTCCTGTGCGCCCTGAAGCCGCACGGGGCGGCGGCACGGCTCGTGCAGGCCTTCTCGCTGATCGGCATTTCCACGCCGACCTTCGTGACCGGCATCGTGCTTATCCTCGTCTTCGCCGTCAGCCTCGGCTGGCTGCCCTCCTTCGGGCGTGGCCAGATTGTGGATCTCGGATGGTGGAGCACCGGCTTTCTCACCTTGAGCGGCCTCAAAGCCCTGATCCTGCCCGGTATCACGCTCGCGCTCTATCAGCTCACCCTCATCATGCGGCTCGTGCGGGCCGAGATGATCGACGTGCTCTCCAGCGACTATATCCGCTTCGCGCGGGCCCGCGGCCTGCCCAAGCGCTACATCCATTTCCATCTGGCGCTCCGCAACGCGCTGATGCCGGTGATCACGGTGACCGGGCTGCAGATCGGCTCGCTCATCGCCTTCGCCATCGTCACCGAGACGGTGTTCCAGTGGCCGGGCATGGGCCTGCTCTTCATCCAGGCCGTCAGCTTCGTCGACATTCCCGTCATGGCCGCCTACCTCCTGTTCGTCGGCCTGCTCTTCGTCCTTATCAACACCGTGGTCGACATCCTCTATGCGGTCGTCGATCCGCGCCTGCGTGCGAGGTCCGCATGAAAACGACCGCTTCCTCCCCTCGTCCTCTGTCGCCAAGCCTGATGACGCGGATCGGGGCCCCGATCTCCGTCATGATTGCCGGAGCTCTGGCGCTCCTCATCGTCGGCTGCGCCCTAATGGCCTCGTGGATCGCGCCCTATGATCCGACGGATCTCGCAAGCTTCGAGCTGATCAATGCCGAGCTGCCGCCCGCCTTCACGGCGGAAGGCGACAGCCACTTCCTGCTCGGCACGGACAACCAGGGCCGCGACCTTCTCTCCGCGATGCTCTACGGCGCGCGCGTCTCCATCGCCATCGGCGGAGGAGCGGTGCTCGTCGCGGCGACGCTCGGCGTGATCCTGGGCCTGCTCGCCGGCTATTTCGGCGGCAAGGTCGATGCCGTCATCATGCGCATCGCCGATGTCATTTTGAGCTTCCCCACCATTCTACTCGCGCTTCTTGTGAGCGGCATTGCCCGCGCACTCTTTCCCGGCGCTGCAACAGCCGAATGGGCTCCGGTCATCCTGATCTGCGCCATCGCCATTCACGAATGGGTGCAATATGCGCGCACGGTCCGCGCTGCGACCATGGTCGAGACCGCCAAGGACTACGTCCGCGCCGCGAAAGTGATCGGCCTTCCGCCCTCACGGATCATGCTGCGTCACATCCTGCCCAACGTGATGAGCCCGGTGCTGGTGATCGCCACCATCAATCTCGCGGCGGCGGTGCTGACGGAAGCGACGCTGTCCTTCCTTGGCGTCGGCATGCCGCCCACCTATCCGTCTCTCGGAACGCTGATCCGCATCGGCAACGAATTCGTCTTCTCCGGGATCTGGTGGATCGCCCTCTTCCCGGCCCTGACGCTGGTGATCCTGGTTCTGGCGGTCAATATCGTGGGCGACTGGCTCCGCGACCGATTCAATCCCAAACTGCGGGTGAAACGATGAGCACGCTCCAGCCTCCCGTTCTCGCGATCGACAATCTGCGCGTCGAGTACCCGCTCGCCAACGGCACCACTTTCACGGCGGTCGAGAATGCCTCGATCACGATCGAGCCCGGCGAGATTCACGCCCTCGTCGGGGAATCGGGCGCCGGCAAGACCACGATCGGCAATGCGGTGATGGGGCTTCTCGAAAAGCCCGGCCGCATCGCCGCAGGCACGATCCGCATCGGCGGGAAGCCCTTCGATCCCGTGGCGGGCTCCGCAGAGGGCGTTGTGCTCGGCCGGGATATCGGCGCGGTATTCCAGGATCCGATGACGAGCCTCAACCCGCTCTTCACCGTCGAGAGCCAGCTCACCGAAACGATGCGGACGCATCTCAAGCTGGACAAGGCGGCCGCACGCGCCCGCGCCCTTCAGCTGCTGAAAGCGGTGGGTATTCCCGAGCCGGAGCGGCGCCTCAAGGCCTATCCGCACCAGCTCTCGGGCGGTCAGCGCCAGCGCGTGGTGATCGCCGCCGCCCTGTCCTGCGATCCGAAGCTCGTCGTCGCGGATGAACCGACCACCGCCCTCGACGTGTCGGTGCAGGCGCAGATCCTCACGCTTCTGCGCGATCTCGCCGATCAGCGCGGCATCGGCATTCTTCTCGTGACGCACAACATGGGCGTCGTGGCGCAGATCGCCGACCGGGTGACGATCATGCATCGCGGGAAGGTGGTGGAGACGGGTCCGACTGCCGAAGTGCTGCGCCGTCCGAAGGCTCCCTACGCGAAGGCGCTGATCGGCGCCGTGCCACGCATCGACGCGCGGCTCGACCGCTTTCCAGTGCTCGGAGAAGAGGGCAAGGGCCGCGCGGCGGAAGCCCGCACTGCCTTGCGGGCGAAGGCGGCACGAACCGACGCGATCACCGATGGAACACCGATCCTCTCCGTCGAGGATCTCTGCGTCGATTACATGACTGGCGGCTGGCTGCCCGGATCGACGGGCCATCGGTTCCGCGCTGTCGACAAGGTCAGCTTCACGGTGCGCAGCGGCGAGGTCTTCGGCCTCGTCGGCGAGTCCGGATGCGGCAAGACCACCATCGCGAATGTCGTGTCCGGTCTCGTGCGCCCGACATCCGGCCGCATCGTCTACCGCGACAAGGTCATTGCCGGCGAGGGAGCCGCGCGCCGGGCCGGCCCTTTGCGGCAAGCGATCCAGATGATCTTCCAGGATCCCTATTCCTCCCTGAACAGCCGCCTTCGGATCGGCTCCATTCTGGCGGAGCCCATTCTTTTCTATCGTCTCGCCGCGACGAAAGCGGAAGCGGAGCGGGATGTGGGCCAGCTCATCGAGGCCGTGGGGCTCGAGACGGAAGCGGCGCAGCGCTTCCCGCATGCCTTTTCCGGCGGCCAGCGTCAGCGCCTGTCGATTGCCCGCGCGCTCGGCGCACGGCCCAAGCTCATCGTCTGCGACGAGCCGACCTCCTCCCTCGACGTCTCGGTGCAGGCGCAGATCCTCAACCTGCTCAAGGATCTGCGCGACGCCACGGGCCTGACGCTGCTTCTGATCAGCCACGATCTCGCCGTGGTGCGCCAGATGTGCGACCGCATCGCGGTGATGCGACGGGGAGCCCTCGTCGAGGAGGCCGCGTCCGAGACGCTGTTCACGTGTCCCCAGCATCCCTATACGAAGGAGCTCATCTCCCTCGTTCCAACCCTCGACCGCATCCGCGGCGAAACACATGCCGCCTGACGACGGGAGTATCGCATTCAATGGCTGACATCATCATTACCCATGGCATCGTCGTGACGATGGATCCGCAGCGACGCGTCATCGAGGATGGCGCTGTCGCAATCGAGAAGGACAGGATCGTCGCCATCGGCACGACCGACGAGGTGCTGGCTCAGCACCAAGCTCCAACCGAGATCGATGCGAGCCGCAAGATCGTCATGCCCGGATTGATCGACGGCCATGCTCATGCGGGGCATGGCTTCATCAAGACCATGGGCGGCGGCGACGGACAGCAATGGTATGAAGCCTGCGAGAAAGCCTATACGGTCGCCTCGACGCCGGAATTCTGGTACGCGGAAGCGCGGCTCGCCGCCCTGGAGCGCCTTCGCTTCGGTGTCACTACGGGCGTTTCGCTGCTCGGCGGCGGCGACACCATCCTGCGCACGGACGAGCCGGTCTATGGCGATGCCCATTGCGAGGGCGTGCGCGAGGTCGGCACCCGCTCCGTGGTCGCGGTGGGCCCGACGCGACCGCCGCACCCGCGGACCTATGCCCGCTTCATCGACGGCACGGCAGTGGAGCGGCCGGTCACCTTCGAGGAACAGTTCGAGACCTGCCAAACGCTCATCGAGAATTGGCATGGTAGACATAATCGTCGTCTCAACATCGCTCTCATCACGCCAACCCTGCGTCCCGAGCATCGTGAACAGCTTGGGGCCGCCAATCTTGAGGAGGCGCGTCGACAAGCCCGAATAACAGCAGATCTCGCTCGCGAGGCGGGACTCGTCTTCACGCAGGATGGACATAACAAGGGCAGCGTCGCCTATGCGAAGGAACTCGGGATTCTTGGTCCCAATGCGCTCCTCTCCCACGCCACTGATCTGACGGACGAGGAGATCCGCATCGTTGCCGACACAGGCACCCACATCGCTCACAATCCGAGCGCCATCGCGTCGATCCTGGGGCGCTGTCCCGTTCCGGAACTCATCGAGGCCGGCGCCAATGTATGCCTCGGGTCGGACGCGACGGCGCCGGATCGCTCCGGCGACATGTTCCGCCACATGCAGCAATGCATGCACTATCACCGCAGGCACTTCCGGGATCCGACCTGGCTTCCGCCTGGTCGCGTGCTGGAAATGTGCACTATCGATGCCGCAAAGGCGCTCGGCATGGAGAAGGACATCGGATCACTCGAGGCGGGCAAGAAGGCGGATGTGGTGTTGCTCGATCTGCGCCGACCACATCTCTATCCACTCAACATGCCCGTGTTCCGGCTCATCTATTTCGCCAACGGCAACGATGTCGATACGGTGATCGTCGACGGCCGCATCGCACTGAAAGATCGCAAGGCCACCTTCGTGAATGAGGACGAGGTGCTCGACGACGCGCAGCGCGAGACGGAAGCGATGCTGGATCGCACCGGTTTCCGCTTCATGCTGGAGACGCCCAAGATGTTCTGGAACCACGTGCGGGCGACCGACCAGATCGAACATTAACGCCTCGGGAGGAGGGCCGGCTGCTCCCGCTCCCCAACTCCCGACGCAATAACCATAAACCGCGGCCACTGCACCGGTAGCCGCGCAAGGTGAGGCTTTGCTTTCCGTGAACTCCTTCGAGATCGAACAGGCACCCTATGCCAAGGCACGTCTTAAAACCCGGCATGCTCCTCTCACGAAGCTGCTGCTGCTCACGGGTCTTTGCCTGCTCCTCGGAGCCTTCAACATGCGGCCGGCTTTGACGAGCCTCGCCACCGTTCTGACCGACGTGGAGCAGGATCTCGCCGTGGGGCGCCTCTGGACCGGCTTCATCACCACTGCTCCAGTCCTCTGCTTCGGGATCTTCGGGCTGCTCGCTCCCTGGCTCGCGGGACGACTCGGCCTGGAGCGCGCCATTGCCCTTCTGCTCCTGTTTTTGTTCATGGGCCTTGCCCTGCGCACCCAAGTCTCTAGCACCGGGCTCGTCGCCAGCACGCTGATATCGGGAGCGGCCATCGGCATGGCCGGAGTGCTTCTGCCGGTCGTCATTCGCCGCGATTTCCCAGAGCGCGCCGGAGTTGTGACCGGACTCTACACCATGGCGATGAGCATCGGCGGCGCGAGCGCGGCCAGCCTGACCCCGACCCTCGAGCGGATGGCTGGTGCCTGGACCTCCGCCCTCGCGATCTGGTCCTTGCCGGCGCTTGCCACAGCCCTTGCCTGGGGCGGCCTAGCCTTCGTCGCGCATCGCGCCGGCCGAATGGCCCGGCTGCCGCACTTCTCCGCTCTCCTGCGCGACAGGGTTGCCTGGAACGTAACCGCCTTCATGGGCCTTCAAGCAGGACTTGCCTTTATCGTCCTCGGCTGGCTCCCGACCCTCCTGAGGGACCGCGGCTATGATGGCCTGGAGGCGGGCCTCGTCACGTCCGTCTCGATTCTCGCACAGGCGATCACAGCCTTGTTGGTGCCCTCTTTGGCAACCCGGCGGGCCTCCCCGGCTCTGCTGGTCATCCTAGTGCTGGGGGCGACCATCGCCGGTTTCCTGGGCCTGCTCTACGCGCCGGTGGAGGCGCGCATCGTCTCGGCCCTTGTCCTCGGCCTCGGCCAAGGCGGCCTGTTCGGCCTTGCACTCCTGTTCATTTCCTTGCGTTCGCCCTCACCGGAAACGGCTGCCATGCTCTCTGGAATGTCGCAGAGCATCGGTTATCTCGGTGCCTCTGTCGCGCCCTTCATGGTGAGCCTGTTACGGGGCTTGAGCGATGCCACGGGAGGCCCTGCCATGCTCTTTCTTGCCGTTGCCGCCCTGTGCACCGTTTTTGGCCTGCGTGCTGCGCGGCCTGGCTTCGTCCTCACACAAATGGGAGACACGCGCTCACGTCTGAGTTCATTGCCCTACAGGAAAGGCTCATGAGCAGACGAGTCACAGGCGCCCTTTCTGCCTGGGCGGCGCTGACGGCTGTTGCGATAGCGCTTGTTGCTACCGTCAACTTCGTCCGCCTTCGCAACAGCTTCGAAGCGGAAGCCCGCACGCTGCATCGCGTCGTCTCACAGCGAGCAGACCAGCACGATGCGCATCTGACGAGCCTTGCCGCCGTACTGGCCAGTCCCGACCACTCGCTCGCGACCCTTCGCTCTGTCGCCGAGGCCGTTTTGCGCTTTTACCCACGGATCACTGCTATCGACGCGATCAGCTTCGCGCCTGTTCCGGATTGGGCGTTCACGACCCGGGAACTTCAGTCCGACCGGCCCAGTAGCGGCGAGCTCGTGGCGATCGCATCCAATCTGTCCGCCGGACAGACGATCGTAATAGCTGAAGCGAATGGCACAGGAGCCTATCACCTGGTCAAGAGGCTTCCTGAAACCACCGTGCAGACTAACGCCCTGGTGATGACCATCGACGCAAGGCGGTTGATGGATCCGGAGGCGGACTTGCCGGAGGGAATGCGACTTGCCCTGCACGATCCTTCAGGACGCGAACTCGTCCAGCGGGGGGCGCCACCATCTCCAGGCGGGGTGATGCCGGTCCTCGCCTTCGAGAAAGAACTCGGCAGCCGATCTCAACCGCTCCTGCTGCGGATCTCCCGGAGCCCGTCCATGAGCGAGCTTCTGCCGTCCATAGCCGTCGCGCTCGTGGCGGCACTTACGGGAATCGGAGTCATTCTCGCCTCTTTCGTGCTGCGCGAGCGCCGCGCCGCCCAGGAGGCTTGGAAGCGGGCGAGCTTTCACGAGCATCAAGCCCGGCTCGCGCATGCCATGCGGGTCAACACCGTGGGCGAGATGGCTTCCGGAATCGCCCATGAGCTCACCCAGCCTTTGACAGCCATCCTCAGCCGCAGCCAAGCGGGCCTGCGCCTTGCCCGTTCTCCTTCCCCGAATCCGGATGAGATCGCCGGCGTGCTCGATGCGAATGTTCGCCTAGCCAAGCGGGCCGGCGACATCCTCTCGCGTCTGCGCGCCTATGTATCGAACAGCGGACCGATGCCTGAGCGGACAAGCCTCAATCGGCTAGTTCGCAACGTCGCCGAGTTGGTGCAGAGCGATCTGGAACGCCGCAGCATTGCACTCAATCTCCATCTCGATCCGGGCGAACCCTTCGCCACGGTCGATCGTGTCTCCATCGAGCAGGTCGTGCACAATCTCGTGCGCAACGCCGCCGACGCGATCGAGTCTCTGCCGCAGGAGCGGCGGACAATCACGATCGCGACGTTCTTCGAGAATGGCTCGACGCGGATTGCGGTCAGCGACAGCGGCTTGGGGATTCCGCCCACCGATCTGCCGCGCCTGTTCGAGCCGTTCTTCACCACCAAGCCGAATGGCATGGGCCTTGGCTTGCCACTCTGCGAGCGCCTCGTCGAAGCATTCGGCGGGCGGATCACAGCGGCGAATTTACCGGAAGGTGGAGCGGTCTTCACAATCCACCTGCCCTTGACTGAAGAGGGCCGCAAGGAGGCCGCCGAATGACGGCTTCGTCCCGCACCGTGTTCCTCATTGATGACGACGAGGATGTTCGCGACGCGCTGCGGCTGCTCCTGCGTACGGCCGGCTTTGCCGTCGAACCCTTCTCGAATGCCGTTGCCTTTCTGGAGCGACGCGATCGGGCTGCCATCGGATGCATCGTCGCCGACGTGCGAATGCCCGGCCTCTCGGGCCTTCAGCTTCTGGAGCGGCTTGCTGCGGAGGGTGAGCGCTTGCCGGTGGTGATCATCACTGGCCATGGAGACGTGAATGCCTGCCGGCGTGCCTTCAAGGGTGGGGCCGTCGATTTCCTGACCAAACCGGTTGACGAGCAGGTGCTGATCGAAGCCATTGAGGCGGGCTTCGCACGGCTGGAGGCTCGCCGGCGGCAAGCGAATGAAGCGGATGAGGCGCGCACGCTACTGGCCCGCCTCACGCAGCGCGAGAGCGAGATCCTTGACATGGTGACCCGCGGCTGGATGACGAAGGAGATCGCTCGGGCCATGGGTGTTTCTCCACGCACGGTCGAGACACATCGCGCCAATCTTGCCGAGAAGCTCGGCACGACCTCAATCGCCGAGATGGTGCGCCTCGTTCTCCTTGCCCGCCCCACGGACATGTCTCCGTAGAACTACGGAAACCGCTCCGGTTCCGCACCGATAACCAGCCGGCTCCCGCCCGGCTAGGGTTGCAGGCGTCAAACAACCGGGATCGTCACGATCCCCACCGGAGAAGCCTCATGTCGAAAATTCGCGTTGCCGTTCTTGCGGCTCTCACTCTGGCTCCAGCTGCCGCCAGCGCTCAAGTCCTCCAGGAGAGGAACATCTCCCTGGCGGTTGCACAGGAGCTGGCCCAGGCTACCGTCGAGGCGTGTGCCGCCAAGAACTTCAACGTAGCGGCCACCGTCGTGGATCGCGCTGGCATTGTTCGCGCCGTGCTGCGGGCGGACCGGGCTGGCCCCCACACCGTCGAGGCGAGCCGCGCCAAGGCCTACACGGCGGCATCTGCCCGCAACAACACCTCTGCCATCATGGACAACGCCGAAAAGAACCCGGCGGCCCGTCACTTGGCCGCCATTGAAGGCTTCCTGCTGCTCGGCGGCGGCGTTCCGGTGAAGGCTGGCGACGAGGTCATCGGCGCCGTGGGCGTCGGCGGCGCCCCGGGCGGACATCTCGACGAGGAATGCGCGAGTGCCGGCATCGCGAAGGTACAGGCGAAATTGAAATAACAATCGGCGGTGGCTGGCGCTTACTGCCAGCCACCGCGCATCACATGGAGACGCACCATGGTTCAAACATTCGCGCTTATCGGATTGATCGGATTTCTGGCCTTCTCCGGAGGCGCGGCCCTGGCGCAGACTCCCCCGACACCGACGGAATTGTCGGCCTATCGCGGGTTGCATGCATCCGCAGCCCAGGATTCCGTCGATGACATCAGACGACTAACTCAAGCGGGTGCTGACCCCAACGCACGTGATAGCAATGGCCGTACCCCGCTGCATGTGGCGGCGTTCCAAGGGCACGCCGCAGCCATCAAAGCCCTGATCGCAGCTGGAGCGAATCCTAGCCTCCTCGATAACCAGCTTTATGATGCCGTGACCATCGCAGCGGTCCGGGACGATCTGCCGACATTGCAGGCGTTGCTCGCCGCCGGCGCTAGTGCGAAGCTGGTCACCAGCGTCTACGATGGTACCGCGCTGATCGCGGCTGCTCATCTTGGACATGATGGCATTGTCCGCGAACTCATCCGGGCTGGCGCGCCTATCGATCACATCAACAACCTGGGTTGGACCGCCTTGATCGAGGCAGTGATCCTCGGTGATGGCGGCCTACGCCACGTCGAGACCGTGCGGGCTCTCGTCGATGCCGGAGCCAATCCTGCGATCCCGGATCGAAATGGCATGACGCCGCTTCAACACGCCGAAACGCGTGGCTACGAGACAATCGCCACGATCCTGCGCCGGGCAGGTGCGCGCTAACGCATCTTGGTGATGCAGGCCCTGTCGCCAAGTCCCAGTATTATTCGGCTGTGCGCACCCGCAACACGCGCCAGACTTGTTTTCTTAATGCGCCAGGCCTCTCAGCTCCCGTTGCGCATCTTGATATCGAGGATGAGTCAGGATCTGAAGTCACCCAGCGTTTCATGAATGTCCGTATAGGCCGGGCAAGCCGCTTAAAGCTTTACTTCCGAGAAGTTTCGAAAGCGGCCTGTCACTCATCCGAATGGATGCCAGATGGCCGCCGTTATCTCACCTAGCCGGACTTGGCTCAAGGCTAGGTGCGGGATAGCGCAAAGATGGATCGAATGGATTGAGGTGCTGGGCAAACGCACGGACCTCTTTCTGCAACAGGCCCATCACCACGTATGCCCGATGCGCTGACTTTTAGCAGCAGATCCAAGACATCAAGACAAGTCTCAGTCTCGGCTCGAAAGTCTCTGGTTGAGAGAAGAACCATGGCGGAAAAGCATTTCGCGACGGGGAGAAGACGCCGGCAAAAGAGGCATGCAGAAGGCGCTCAAACGCCGAGAACCAAGCGCAGAGAGACAGCCTGCACACAGCGAGGCCATTGAGAAATCACGCGTTCTCTGGCTGTTTGGAAGGTCAGCTATTTTCACATGAATATCGGGTGGATACACAAGGACTCGAACCTTGAATCTGCCGATTAAATAGCAAATTTCACTGTCTAACATGAAATGTTTACTTGTAAATTTCTTTATATAACCTTGTTTAATTTAAAATATCTTACAATAAGCTTGTAGATCAATGCCTCTTTGTGCCAAGCGTCTCTATACAGAGAGGGCTAATACGGAAGAGGTATATTCATTTTCCGATCTTAGGAGGTTAAATCTATTTTCAAACAGCTAACTGTCAGGCCCGCGTCGCAGCGGTTTATGCAAAAAAGACAGGGCGGGTCGCTTTAGGGCTGCAGGATCAGAATCCTGGCGCCTGCTCGATCAACCTCGGCGAAAGCCATTTCACATCCCATAACTGAAGCGCTCACGCACATGAGAAAGACCTCGTGTGCGCCTGATAGAACACGAGATCATCATGCTTCTTTCCGAGGTCGATCTTCCGCCCACCTTCACCGAATATCTTGCTGCTAAAGGCCTTTACGACGTCGAGAAACTCACGCAAAGCCAGTTTTCTACAAACTACACGGCGTGGCTTACCCTGGTGTTTAACACTGACACCGTACAAAGCTGGCTGGCTACGAAGGGCTACTCGTATGCCGATAACCAGTTCACAGTGAGTCTGAACCAGAACAGCGGCTCTCTTCTACCGACGATTTCGTATAAGTCGGGCGGAGCTACCATCACGATTGATCAGGCCACTCTCGACGCTTTGTTCAGCAACAAGGAAGCCATCGATGTTTCCACCGGCAAGGTCCTGCAGGAGCGCTGGTATGCTGACCTTAATAACGCGCCGGCGGTGAAGACTATCGCCGACCAGAGCTTTGATGAGGACCATCCGGTATCATATACTATTCCAGCTGGCACATTTACGGATGTCGACAGCACGAGCCTGACGTATACGGCGGCTCTCGCCGATAACACCGCCCTGCCCTCGTGGCTGACTTTCAATTCGGCGACCCGGACGTTCTCGGGCACCCCTCCGCAGAATTACAATGGTACGCTTGACCTCAAAGTCACGGTCAGTGATGGCTTGCTCTCAGCATCCAGCAGCTTCAAGCTGACGATCAACCCAGTCAACGACGATCCGACCGGGTCGGCAACGGCGATATTCGCTGATGGCGAGGAGGACGTTGCCTACACAATCAGCGCAGTTGATCTGCTGAAGGGCTTCTCGGATGTGGATATCGCCACCAACGGCGATATCCTCTCGGTGTCCGGCCTCACGGCAGATCAGGGGACGGTGACGGACAATGGCGACGGCACCTTCACCATCACGCCGACCACCAACTTCAATGGCACGATCCACCTCAGCTACAGCGTAGTTGACAAGGCTGGCGCATCCGTGGCGGCCACCCAGACCTA
>NZ_JBQWEL010000014.1:0-140414 GCF_052658925.1 Microvirga medicaginis
ATCACGCCCTCCGCCTTCACGACGGATACCGCTGCGGCGGCCGGCTCGCCCGGTACGGCTCATGTGATCGAACTCACGCTGGACTCCGTGGATGACTTCAAGGACGGCAACAAGATCACCTTCCAGGTGGGCGACGGCTCGGTCCGCGAGTTCACCATGGAGGGGGTTCAGGGCGCTGATCTTGCGACGAGCCAGGCTAACCTGGTTAGCAAGTTCAATGCCTGGCGGACGGCCAACAACATCACCGATGTGGCCGCCTCTGCTTTCACCGGCAATGACTTCCAGCTCACCGTTGCGGGTGCGGCACTTGTCGACGCCGGCACCACAATGTCTGCGACCTTCACCCCGGGCGTGATTGCGCAGTCGCTGAAGTCGATCGACGACGCGATCGCGAAGGTGACCGAGGGTTCGGCGATGCTGGGTGCCAACAAGGCCCTGCTCGAGACCCAGGAGGAGTTCATCAGCGTGCTCTCCGACTCGCTGACCGCCGGCGTCAGCGCTTTCGTCGATGCCGACATGAACGAGGCCTCGACCCGCAACCAGGCGCTGCAGACCCAGCAGCAGCTCGGCGTGCAGGCGCTCTCCATGGCCAACCAGAACAGCCAGATGATCCTGAAGCTCTTCCAGTAAGAGTCGCAGTATGGCTTGAGAGGGGCCTCGCCTTGAAAAGGGCGAGGCTTCCTTTTTAAGAGTTGGTGCGGCCATGAGTACGAAGCCGTCTTATTCCTTTTCTGTGAAGAAAATTTCGTGCCTCACCCTGGCGCTCGGAATCGCATGTTCCTTTGCGGCCGGACAGGTGCAGGCTCTGGCAACGTGGATCGGCTCCTGGGACTACGTCCTCCGTCACGACGAGGAGGGACAACCGCAGGCGGCATTCGCACGGTTGCGCGGAGACGGCGAAGCGCTGCTATGGCTGACGTGTTCGCGAATGTCCGCCGGCGAAGACTTGCCGCAAGCCATGTCCATGACGGCGGCGGTTTCGCAGAAGAGCTATCTGGGGCTCAGTGCTCCCCGGGGGCGCAGCACTGTCTACTGGTTCGACAATGGCAGTCCAGAGCTGAGCTACTGGGTCTATCGGGGTAGAGTGGGGCAGCTTGCCAATTCGGAACAGGTTGCTCTCTTCCTGGAGAAGCTGTCTGGCGCCCAGTCGCTGGTTATTGAGCTCTCGAACTATCGTTATGAAACACAACGATCGGAATTTCAGTTCAACGCAGCCGATACCAAGGCTGTCGCTGACAGGTTCAGGCAGGATTGCCGGGATATTGCTGGTCGTGTGAACGCCGATCAATCCTTGATCCGTTAAGGCGGCTTGTCGAAACGCGAATTGTCTGAAGGTTTGCCATGGTTAGCACGTCGACCCGGTATCAGATCATCACAACAAATCTGACCCGCACGAAGGCGCTGATTGAGAAGGATCCTGTCGTCAAGCGTGAGACGGATTACTATAACGCGACGATCAAGAACATCAAAACCATCGACGAATTCATCAAGAACGATCGGGTCTTCAAATATGCCATGAAGGCTTATGGTCTGGAAGACATGGCCTACGGCAAGGCGCTCATCAAAAAGCTGCTTCAGGAGGGCGTCTCAAATCCTCTGAGCATGGCGAACAAGATGAGCAATCCGCTCTACAAGGAGTTTGCGAAAGCCTTCGACTTTGCAGGAAAAGGGGCAGCGGCAACATCCGCCGCCAGTGCCACGACAGAAGCAGTGCAAAAGTACGTTCAACAGACTCTGGAGCAGCAGGAAGGCAAGGACAACCAGGGCGTTCAGCTGGCGCTCTATTTCAAGCGCAAGGCTTCCTCTGTCAAGACGACAATGGGGATTCTGGCGGACAAGGCGCTCCTGAAGTTCGTCCAAACGACATTCAATATCCCCGAGGCAGCGTCAAGGGCCGATCTCGACATTCAGGTTCGCAATCTTGAGAAAGTCCTGAACGTAAAGGACCTCCAGGATCCGAAGAAGGTGGACAAGCTGATTCAGCGCTTCAGTGCCATGTGGGACATGAATAACGTGACATCGACAACGATGTCGCCTGTGCTTACCCTTTTCAATCAATCCAATGAGCAAGGGATGAGCATTGATCTGATGATGAGCATTGCCAAGCTGAGACTTGGCGGATCGTGATCGGACAATCGCCTGGGGGCAGCGTGCCATCCTGAGATCAGTTCGTCAGGCTGGCAACCGATCCTTCGGTAATGGTGGTCTCTGATGTGACCACGGCCCAGCCGGTATCAGAACGTTCGATGGAGAGAATTTGACCTGCTCCAGGGATCTTCATGCCGGGAGTGACCCACCACAATCCATTCGGACCTTCGATCAAAGCCGATGCAACTGTTGCACGATGGATCACATAGCGGGCGAAGGTGGCCCGTCCGGAGCCGGATCGATTTGTCGTAGATTTCTGTTCATTCTCTTCAAGATCGCGTGTGTCACTCTCCTGTCTTGATGCACCGATCAAGGAGTGAGCCGCCATCTGCAACTTTTCCGCGACGAAGCTACTGCGACCAGCAATCGAGCTCCCGACGCTTGGTAGATATGCATAACCATTGCTATAGAAAGCAGCATAGACAGGGAGCGCCATAGAGGAGACCACAAGCGCCGCACCCAGGCCGATCACGATGCGGTCTCCCATTGCCTCCTTGGCGCGGATGAGATCTTCCAGGCGGCGAACCTTCTGAGCATGGCTTTCAAAGGCGATCCGATCTGCCTTGAGATCATTCTCCGCCTGCGCCACCTGTTCCATCGCTTTGTCGAATCGAGTGAGCATAACTGTTCCTGCCGCTAGAATCAGTGATGATGGTCTATGTGTCTCACAACAATAAGCCAAGTTGTTAGCTTTGTTTGAAAAGAACATCCTGGTTGCTCGAGATGAGGTCAGCTTCGCGCAAGCCATTGTCACTATCTTCACTATGTCCACTTAGGGCGATCGGGAGTGGAGCTTGCTGCGGATGTACCAGAGGTTCCGCTCCCAATTCCTTTTAAAAGTCATCGGCTAAATCACTGCACACGATATGTGTGTTCTTGCAAGCATCTGTCGGTTCAGCCTTTTGCCTTCCGCCAGATTGCAAATGCCAGTCATAGACATCCGACATCTTCGATGTGTTGCCCGTTTTCTCAAGAGGGCCGCCAGTAGCCGAAGAGCGCGCTCGCTATTCCGGTGCTGCCGAATCCCCCTTCACGTCGAAGGCGCTGATCAGCGGTTGGAAGAAGCTTCCTCAGCTCATGCTGGGGATGCTCTCTTCGTTAGGCGCAACGAGAGAGCATCCAACTTGAACTTTCCTGCAAGGACCTAAGCTGCCCTGACTTCCATCAGGAAGTTGGAGACCTCGCGTCCGAGTTCGCTCGAGCGCCGTGCCAGTTCCTGAGCCGCGCCGAGAACTTGCGAGGCGGCGGCACCCGTATCGCCTGCGCCCTTCTGGACATCCACGATGTTGCCGGTCACCGCTTCCGTACCGCGGGCGGCTTCCTGAACATTGCGGGCGATCTCTGCGGTCGCGGCTCCCTGCTCTTCCATTGCAGCCGCAATGGAGATCGAGATCTGCGACATCTCGTTAATGGTGCGCGCAATCCCTTGAATGGCCTCTACGGTCTGATGGGTGGCCTGCTGCACGGATCCGATCTGCTGCGAAATCTCCTCGGTGGCCCTGGCCGTCTGGTTGGCAAGATCCTTCACCTCGGACGCGACAACGGCAAAGCCCTTGCCAGCCTCGCCGGCGCGCGCCGCTTCGATCGTGGCATTGAGTGCCAGCAGATTCGTCTGACCTGCGATGTTGTTGATGAGTTGCACCACGTTGCCGATCTTCTCTGCCATGGCAGCCAGATCCTGAACGGTGGCGTTCGTCCGCTGGGCACCTTCAACGGCACGGTCGGCAATTTGGGAGGATTGCGTGACCTGACCGGCAATCTCACGAATGGAGATGGAGAGTTCTTCCGTGGCGGCGGCGACTGTCTGAACATTCGCCGAAGTCTGCTGCGCGGCAGACGATACCGTCATGGATTGGCTGGTCGTCTGGTTTGCGACGGAGGCCATCGATCGTGCAGTCGTTTCCATCTCGTTGGCGGAAGATGAAAGGTGCTGTACAAGTCCCCCGACGCTGCGCTCAAATTGTTGTGCGAGGGCAGCCATCTCCGCTTTACGCCTCTCGGTCATTTGGCTTTCCGTCGCCTCCTGTTCGAGCCGGAGGCGTTGAGTCTCCTGCATGGCATCGGCAAAGACCTGGGTGGCTTTCCAGATATCTCCGATCTCATCACGGCTCGGCTTGATCTGTGGCAGATTGAAATCACCGGATGCCAATTTCTGGATCGCTCCGGTCAGAGCTTGGAGAGGGCGGGCAATCTGGCGGTGGCCAATCAGCCAGCCCAGCAGAAGCGCAATGAGAGTGCAGCCGCCCGCCATGGTGAGCAGCAGCATCAACATCTTGCTATAAAGCTCTTCGGATCTATGCTCGACAGCGTCCATGGCCTGGCGTCCACGCTCGGTGAAGGCGTCAATGTTGACCTGAAAGGCCTTTCTGTTTGCGCGATTTGCTTCCGTATTGCCCTGTGCATTCGCTGCTCCAGGTGAGACTTCCGTTCCTAGGCGAACAGTTTCGGTTCGATAGGTTCTGAAATTTGTCGCGTCCTTTTCCAGAGTCTCGAACAATGCAGCGTCTTCAGCCGGGAGATAAAGCTTCCATTGCCTGAGCAGAGTATCGATTTCGGTGAGGGCGAGCAGAACGCCATCTCCGAATTTTCGGGCTTCCTTTGTATCGGGAGACGCGTATATGCCACGCGATTCCATCACGACCTGAGTCACCAGCCGATTCAAACGCTCGGCGTAGAGCGTATAAATGGCTGCGTCTCTGACTTCGCCGACTGCAGCGTTATAGGTTCGCACGGTGCCGACTCCGACGCCAGCGACGATGATGGTTCCTAAGCTCAATGCAGAAACGAGCGCAAAGAGCTTTGTCTTGATTTTCATTGTTTCCCCCGTGAGCCGGATCGCTGCCGCAGTTTATGTGAGCGGCCAATAGACCTAACGGGGGTTGCTTGTGCGAGACTTGCCTGCTTTTGCTGACGTTCCTCGCCCGAAACGCCAGGGCCCGAGGCGTCGTCCTTACGCCTCGGGCCTTGGCGTGGATTGGTCTTATATAGGCTGCAAGGACCGAATGCGGAGAGGCGCACGGCCCTCACGCCAGCCAAGACGGCATCACCTTGATAGGATTTTGGTCTCGACGGGAATGCGAAAGAGACCGGTCTTGAAATAGTAAGTCTGCTTGGCCTAGGCCTCTCTCGTTTCTGCCGCAGGCGTGATCCCGAGATCGCTCAACTTGGCGCGGACATCGGTAACTGGGCGCTTGAGCTTGAGGCTGATGACGGAGACCGGCATTCCTTCCTGCGCCAGCGCCTTGAGCATTTGGACAGCCTCATAGGTCCAAGGGGATTCGGCGTTCATTGCAATCACCTCCAATGGCAGAGGTGAAAGGTCGCCTCCAAGTGCGGCAAGATCATGAAAAAATGCCGCTCGCTCTCCTTGGGGTGTCGCAACCTTAGCCAGGGATGCGCGTTCTTGAGGAGGCAACACACTCAGGGATCACATCATGAGCATCATCTGGACCATCATTATCGGCTTCGTGGCTGGCCTTATTGCCAAATGGATCATGCCGGGCCGGAATGAACCTTCCGGGTTCATCATGACGACCATCCTCGGCATCGTCGGTGCTGTCGTCGCCACGTATCTTGGACGTGCCGTCGGCTGGTATGGGCCTGATGATGGGGCGAATTTCATCGGCGCCATCGTGGGCGCCGTCATCGTTCTCTTCATTTATGGTCTGATCGCCGGTCGGCGCTCGACGACGACTTACTGAGAGATTGAGATGGGCCGCCCGATTGCGGCCCATTCCTTTTAGCAGGAGAATCCGCCTCAGGCGGATTCGTGAGTGCCCATCAGGGCAGCCTTGACTGGGCAATTGCCCACATAGCCGCGCCAGGCGAGGTAAGAGCCGCCTGCGAGCGCCAGAATGTTCATGAGTGGATTAGGGCGCGGCTTGACGGCGGCTGCGGCAAGGCCGAGCCCTGCGAGCATATAGATGCCGCGCTCCGTCGCGCTTAAATTCGGTTCTCCGTTCATCAGTGATCCGGTGCCGGCCGGGATGATATTCGCCACGTTCGTTCTCCTTGGGGTGCAAAGGGCCGAACGCGACGCGGATCGTTGTTGTTCCGGGCGACGGCAATTCCAAAGGAACCTCAAAACTTGGCCGTCGTTGAGTCCACTCTCACCGATATGGAGTTGGACGATGCCTGCCAAGGAAAAGACCTTGAACGATCTGTTCCTTCACACCCTGAAGGATGTCTACTATGCCGAGAAGCAAATCCTAAAGGCGCTGCCAAAGATGGCCAAGGCCGCGGAATCCGAGGAGCTCAAGCAGGCTTTCGAGACGCACCGCGACGAAACCGAAGGCCAGATCGAGCGCCTTGAACAGGTTTTCGAGATGCTCGGCAAGGCGGCTCGTGGCGTGCAGTGTGAGGCCATCAACGGCATCATCGAAGAGGGTAAGGAGGTCATGGAAGACTTTGCCGACAGCGAGGCCCTCGACGCCGGCATCCTGGCGGCTGCGCAGGCTGTCGAGCACTATGAAATCACCCGTTACGGCTCCCTGAAGACTTGGGCGCAGGAGCTTGGCATGAGCGATGCCGCAAAACTGCTCGACCAGAACCTGCAGGAAGAGAAGAAGACCGATCTGCTGCTGACCAAATTGGCCGAGGCCCGCGTCAACATAAAAGCTGCATAAGGTCACTATCTTGAAGACAAGACCCCGCCCGAAAGGCGGGGCTTTGCTTTTGACAAGGTTGTTGGAGTTGCCCGGCGTCAGTGCTGATAAGACTCGCAGGATGCAGCGCTGGTATCGGGTGTCAGGCATAGCGGCCCTGAAAGCTGGCCTTCAAGCGTCGCCTTCATGGTATCGGCGGCTCAACCACGTGCAGGAATGCCAGCGGCCTCGGGCGCGAGACCGGTGGCGGAAGATCAAGCAGCTGGCCCATGTTCTCGCTGAAGCTATTGCTCATCTCATCTTGCACGAAAGAGGCGAGAGACACATCAGGCAGCGGTATCGGGCAGCTGATCGAGAATAAAGCCCATTCTAACGCCGGATCTCCCCAGCGTTTTTCTATTAACAGGCGCATATCACTCTATTCTCTACCATGAGCACAATATATGTTATATTGATTCAATTCTGGCCGTGGCACGCAGAGTAGGAGAGGCGGTTGCAACAGAAGTCACCCAACCCCATCGACAAGCATATCGGCAGTCGGGTGCGGGCCAGACGGATCATGCTCGGGATGAGTCAGGAGAGGCTGGCGGAAGCTTTGGGGCTCACTTTTCAGCAGATTCAGAAATACGAAAAAGGGGTCAACCGCATTGGGGCCAGCCGCCTTTTGCATATCGCCGGTATTCTGGATGTGAGCATCGAGTTCTTCTTCGAGGCGGCGCCTGGACGGCGTAAGGACGGCTTCTCGGGTGACAGCGTCATGGCGGAGTTCCTGGCAAGCCCGGGAAGCCACCGTCTCGCGCGTGGTTTCATCCGCCTGAAGGACGACGAAGCTCGCGAGAAAGTGGCCGACCTCGTCGAGTGGCTGGCATCAATCTGCTAGCTCTCGGATATCTCTGACGGTTCAATGCGAAAGAGCCCTCCGCTCCTCGGAACCTGCCGCGCTTCTAATGGTTACTCCCCCACGATTGAGAGAGGTTGACCATGGGCGTGGGACAGCAGAACGGCAATAGGCAGCAGGATACCGACAGCGAGGATTGGGATGCCCTGAAAGGGGATGTCGGCGAAATGGCTGGTGCGGCCGTCGAGCGTGGCCGTTACTTTATCGAATCGGCGCGCGAGCAGGCGGCCGACTACGTCGGTCATCGCAAGGACGACATTGCGCAGTCAGTGGCGGATTTCGCGACCTCCTTGCGCGAGTCCACCCACTCCTTCGACGATCGCCCGAACATTCGTGCTGTCGTCGATAGCGCTGCCGATGGCTTGGAGCAATTGGCTGACTCGATCAGAGATCGCAGCTTTGCGGATTTCTTCAATGATTTCGAGGATGTGGTCCGGCGTCGTCCCGCAACGGTCGCTGCGGTGTCGGTGGCTGTTGGCTTCCTTGCCGCGCGGTTCCTCAAGAGCACGGCCGAGGACATGCGTCAGGAACGCATGACCCCGAACGTCTCAAGTCCTGGCCGGGGGCGTTCACAGCAGGCCCGGCGCTCTCGCGCCAGAGCCGGTGCATGACGGAGGGCGCTCATGCAGGGCAACAATAATCAAACCATCCAAGGCCTTGTCGGTGAGGCCCTGCGCGAATCCACCGACCTCGCGCAGAAAGAATTTACTCTCTTTCGCACCGAGATTTCTCAGAACATTCGAACCCTCTTTATCGGATTGGCCATGGTCGTGGTCGCAGCGGTCTTCGCGATTGCCGCGGTCATGCTCCTGACGGAGTCGCTCGTCAAGTGGCTGGCAACCGTTGTCGATTCCGAGGCTTTGGCTGCTCTCATCGTAGGTGGCATTCTGGCGCTCGTCGCAATTGGTCTCGGCCTCTACGGGCGTCATGCCATGACGGCTTCATCGCTCACGCCGCAAAGAACCATGCGCTCGCTCAAGCGTGATGCGGAAGTCCTGTCCGAGAGAGGTGCATGATGACACAGAGCCTTCAGGAGCTGGAGAGGGACATCGAGCAGAGCCGTGCGCAGCTCGATCGCACCATCGATCAACTCCAGAACAAGATGACCGTCTCGGGTGTCGTCGACGATATGCTAGGAACAGCACGCGCGAGCCAATATGGCCCTGTGTACGACAGGGTTCTTGAAACGGTTCGCAGCAATCCAGTGCCTGTCATGCTGATTGCGATGGGCCTTGGCCTTCTCGCCTATCGCCTCGGAAGTCCCGCGAGACGTCGCCCCACGCGGCTGATCGCTGCGGATGAGGATTTCGTCACCGAGCACGATCTCACGGGAGAACCGGATGATCTGCGTCTCTATCCCTCGGGAGCAGCTCCGCTGGAGCAAACGGACGGAATGTTCGATCGCCGCAGAATGAACTCCCGCACTTAACGCACGGAACAGGAGCTTTTCATGGCCAACGTAAAGAACGAAGGTGGCAAGTCGCCGACCGACAAGCAGAGCGAGACCGGATCCGGCAAGGTTTCAGCCGGTACGTCTGTCGGCAATATCGGCGAGCCTCCGATGCCTCACGCTTATGACGAGAAGACGAGAGCGCAGAGTTCAACGCTCGCGTCACATACCTCCCATCCGTTGGGCGGGAACCAGGGTGGCGACAGGTCGAAGGGCGGCTCGCAGTCTCAGTCCTCGCAGCAGCAGGGGCAGAATCAGGGTGACTCGATGACGGACAAGGCTCAGCAGATGGCAGGCGACGTGCGCCACCGTGCTGAAGAGGCCTATGAAGGTGCTTCCGAATGGGCACGCGACACCTATGATCGTGCAACAGATTGGGCATCGGGCACCTATGAAGGCCAGCGTCGCCGCGTGCGCCATATGGGCGGCCGCTCCGCGCGAGCTTTCGGCAGCGCACGGAGCAGCATGCAGAACTATGTGTCCGAAAACCCGATGGTCGTCGGACTTGTCGGCCTCGCGGCAGGCCTTCTTTTAGGCGCTCTCCTGCCGCGCACACGGCGCGAGAACGAGTTCTTCGGCGAGTGGGCTGACGAGGTTCGCAACCAAGGCCTTCGCTATGCGCGCGACGCCGCCAATCGCGGCCGCGAATATGTGGAAGAAACCTTCAGCGGTGACGAGCCGCAGTTCAGCCGTCACGAAAGCGAGTTCGATCCTCAAGGCCGTGACGCAAACCGTCACTGACGGTAATCTTTGAATCAAACCGGAAGCGCCGGCCTTGAGGCCGGCGCTTTTCATTTGGTCTCATTCACGAGTCCAGAAATGGGAACGGCCACGGCGAGATCATGCGCGTACATCCGGCGTCATCATCTCGGCATCGTGACCGCATCTGGCAGGCAATGCCGCCAGGTTGATATTGAAATGGTACTGGACAGGTTGCATTTCAAGGCCTGCGTTTTGGAAACTTAACCATACTGCATTGAATTCCGGAGAGTTTCCGGTCGAGCTGGAACCCTCCATCGGCAAACCCGTTGCCGCTCAGAATTGGAGAGGGTTGGGGTTTATCTGAACAGATTGGTTCGAAAGGTGATCCAGCAGGATCTGTGAGCGGAGTTGTGGCGTGCGTATTCTGATCTTAGAAGATGATCCCTTCATCGCTTCCGATCTTCAGACGATCTTGGAAGATGAGGGGCATGAGATCGTAGGAATTTTTAATTCACTGGCTGAAACATACGAGCACCTCGAGGATGGCTTCGACTATGCGCTGCTCGATGTGGATGTGGTCGGCGGAAAGAGTTTCGGCGTAGCGAATGCACTCGCCGAAAGGCATATCCCTTTTGCCTTCGTGTCGGCATCCCAACCAGGTGACCTGCCTCACTCTTTGCGCGATGTCGCCTTCATTCCGAAGCCTTTCGAGGAGCGTGCCATTCTGCAGTCGATCGACGAGACTTCGTCCGGATCCTATTCGTGCTGAAGGCATGAGGGCAGGAACCTGGAACCATGGAATTCTACCTCTCATGCCCAATCCCAGACTTGGTTTCTGCTGCAAGTTTCTGCCTGAGGATGGCGAGGCGAAAACAGCACGGCGGATGAACACCACGACGGTAACGATGGCTTATCTCGGCCGCCTCGACCCGAAGGCTGCCTATGACAAGCTGGCCGCCGTCGTAGCGCATAATCTAGAGGTGGCCATTCGCCAGATTGCATATGTGGCGGGCCGCCCGAAACTGGAGCGCTTGCATCGCCTCTCCAGCGATCTTCTGCCGGGCTATACGCATCCAAGCTGCCAGGAGTTCTACCGGGATCAGGACCTGAGCAATCTTGTCGAGGCCAAGCTCGCGTCGGCGGGGCGGCTTGCGCGTGACCATGGCGTGCGCCTCAGCATGCATCCAGGCCAATTCTGCGTCATTGCCTCCCTGAACCCATCTGCCGTTGCCAATGGAGTGGCGGAGTTCGAGTACCATACGGATGTAATGCGCTATATGGGATATGGCGAAGGCTGGCATCCGTATGGCGCCCACATCAACATACATGGCGGTGCAAAGGCCATGGGTGTCGAGGGCATCCGTGAGGGGCTCGGTCGCCTGTCGGAAACGGCGCGCAATCTGATCACCATCGAGCACGACGAGGTGAGCTTCGGCCTTGACGATCTCCTGCCCCTTGCAGATGCGGTGCCGCTTGTTCTCGATCTCCACCATCACTGGATCAAGAGCGGGGGCGAATATGTCGAGCCCAACGATCCCAGGATTGAGCGGATCATCGCCTCCTGGCGGGGCGTTCGTCCTTTAAGTCATATCAGTGTGTCCCGGGAAGAACTCCTGCCGGATCATGATATCCATGTGCTCCCCGACTACACACGTCTAACCCAGGCCGGGATCAAGCCCAAGGATCTGCGCGGTCATTCCGACCTGATGTGGAACATGGCGATCAACGACCTTGTCGTGCGACATCTTGCCTGGACTGATTTCGAGGTGGAAGCAAAACTGAAGAACATTGCCTCCCAGGGGCTGGCCCAACACGTGGAAAGGGTAGGGGACCTGGCCGAATAAAAAACTGACCAAAAGGTCAACTGGTCTGCTTCAGGTATGGAACAAAGCCTCAGCTGAAGCGTTCATGGGCATTGTGCAGTCTGCTGAGCGCCCGATGCCTGAGTCCCTGTCCACAGTTCTTCTGGTTGAAGATGAGCCCCTTATTCGCCTCTTTGTTGCAGATCTCCTGGAGGAATCCGGATTCAAGGTAATCGAAGCCGCCAATGCCTCAGAGGCATTGGTGCTTCTGGAAGCAGGCCTTGAGGTGAATGTTCTCCTCACCGACGTCGACATGCCGAACGGCTGCAATGGGTTCGAACTCGCTCATAAGGTTCATGAATCCTGGCCTGAAGCCGAGATCCTCATCATGTCGGGGCGGCAATGGCCAGCCGAGGGCGATTTGCCCATGGGAGCGGCCTTCCTGGCGAAGCCCTGCCCGAACGAGGCGATCGTCTCTCATGTCCGCTCTGCGGCCGAGCGGTCCAGAGGGTACTCCCGTCCGAGGCAGCGTCCGACCTTCCAGGAAACGGCGAAAATCCTTCCCTTTCCGAAAACCGCCTAAATTCCTGAACTCTATCTTGCTGAAGGCGCAGAGCAGACATAAGCTCTGCCGGAATTGACCTTCCATCGGGGGCTGGGGCCTTTTACATAGTCTCCGGAATATCCGACCCAGGGCTGGTCAATGAGCTTTCGAGGCCTAGGATGAAACGGCTGTCGACAAGCTTTCCCACTCTACTCCCGGAGGAATACATGCCGACCAAGACGACAGACGGAAAAGCCGGAGCGAAGAAGGCTGCGGCCAAGCCGGCCGCCAAGAAGGCCGCTGGTTCCAAGCCCAATGCTCTTCAGCAGCCCCTGCAGCCGTCCAAGGAACTGGCCGCCATCGTGGGCTCGGACCCGCTGCCGCGCGGCGAGGTTGTGAGCAAGATGTGGGACTACATCAAGAAGAACAACCTGCAGAACCCTGAGAACAAGCGCGAGATCATTGCCGACGACAAGCTGAAGCCGATCTTTGGGAAGCCGAAGGTGACCATGTTCGAGATGAACAAGCATCTCGCTCAACACCTGAAATAAGGCCGTTCGGCTTTTTGATCAGGAATCCTGCCGCCATTGGACGAGCGGCAGGATTTCCGGCCTCTGGCCCGGCGCTCGCCTCCACGGATCGACCGCCCATTCCTGTCCGCTCCCCTTCTCCGCTATGATGGCTGTGAAATGCGGGTAACGACCATCCAGAAAAAATCCCCGCGATTCCGGCGGCTCGACCCGATGATAGGTTAGCAGGCCCTGCTCCTGCAGCACGAGCAGCAGGCTCGTCGTATTCGCGGTCTCGTCCAGGCAGTCCATCTGACCATGCACGCCTGACATCTGGGCCGGTGAGCCCGGGATGTCCGGTCTGCCGCCGATGGAGGCGGCAAGATACGCCGTGTAGGCGCTCACCACCTGCGCGAGGGCCCTTCTCTCCGCCTCGGGCGACGCGCTGCCGGACTTCAGGAGAGTGCTCGCCCGACTGAGCAGCGTTCCATCCACAGAAATCTCTTGGCGGCGAGAGCAGCCATAACCATGGCAGGCGATGATGCGAGTGCCTGCAGGTCCCACATATCCTTGGCTCTGAAACCAGCTGAGCGCTGCCTGGGAGGCTCCCGCCGGAGAGGGCAAAGACAGCACCGATAAGACCGCTGAAATGAAAAGTGGCATTGCTTTCATCGTGGGGTTACCTATGGCCATGCTGATGGGATGCATGGGGATGTAGGTCAGCCCATGGCGACGCCTATCTGCTTAGGTGCTCAAGAACCGCATCATTCGAGGTATCCATGTCCCGCATCGTGTTTCTGAACGGCTCGTTCCTACCTATCGAAGAGGCCAAGGTGCCTTTCATGGATCGAGGCTTCCTGTTTGGGGACGGCGTTTACGAAGGCATCGCCGTGCTCGGAGGGCACCTCGTCGACAATGAGGCGCATCTCGAGCGCCTGGAGCGGTCGCTTCGTGAGGTGCGGATCCCGAACCCCTATTCACGCGAAGAATGGACGCGCCTTGAGGAGGAGCTTGCCCGCCGCAACGGCCTGACGGAGGGCTTCATCTATTTCCAGGTGACACGCGGTGTGGCGGAGCGTGATTTCATGTTCCCTGAAAACCCCACGCCAACGGTCGCGATGTTCACCCAGGCGAAGTCCATCGTGAACTCTCCCGCAGCAGAAACGGGCATCGCCGTGATCACCGTGCCCGACCTGCGTTGGAAGCGGCGTGACATCAAGTCGATCAACCTGCTTGCCCAGGTTCTCGCCAAGCAGGCGGCAAAGGAAGCCGGTGCGCAGGAGGCCTGGATGGTGGAAGACGGCTTCGTGACCGAAGGCGGCTCGTCGAGCGGCTTCATCGTCACGAAGGAAGGGCGCATCGTCGTGCGCCCGCTTTCGAATGCCATTCTTCCTGGCATTACGCGGCAATCCCTCCTTGCTCTCTCGAAAGAGGCGGGGATCGAGCTTGAGGAGCGTCTGTTCACCGTCGAAGAAGCCTACGATGCTGCCGAGGCTTTCCTCACGAGTGCATCGAATTTTGTGCTTCCTATCGTCTCCATCGACGGACGCCCGATTGGTCACGGCAGGCCCGGTCCGGTCACGAAGAAGCTGCAGGCAATCTATGTCGGGATGGCGACAGCACAGCGCATGGCGGCTGAGTAAGCCAAGCGGAACTGCCACAAGGATCGCCCGTTGCCTCCCCAAAGGAGCGATCCATGAAGCGAATCCTGGTTCTATCCCTGGCCATGGCCGGCGGTGTCACCGTCGCCATGGCGCAAAATCCCGAGGTGCTGAATCAGCAGGCTCCCAATATGCCGCCGCTGCAGCAGATGCCTCCTGAAAAGGTGGAGCCAAACGGGATCCGGCCTCAGGATGAGCCGTCTTCGACAGGCTCGACCTTGAGCGACAAGCTCGAGGAATCCGAAGGTGTCATTCGCCCGCCGGAGACCGGTGCGCCTGACCTCACCGTGCCAGCGCCCGTGCCGGACCCCGGTACGACACCGGTCATTCCTCCGCCGGGAAGCCCAGGCGGCAATCCGCGGGTCGAACCCAAGTAAGTCGGCTAAGTCAGCGGCTCAAGAGACGGCGGGATCGGGCAGGTTCTGCTTTCCCGCCGCTCTGTTACGGCGCTTGTTGCGGCCGTAACCGTTGCCGTTCCCATTGCGAGGCTCGGACGCACCGCTGCCCTTCATCACTTTGGCTGCGACTTCGCTGATCTGGCGGCGCAGCTCGTCGTCGTTCTTTCCCACGCTCTCCTGCGAGGCGATGCGGTTTAGCGCCTCGTCGCGCTCGGCCTCGATCTCCCGAATGCGCTGTTCCAGGATCAGACCACGCTCCTGTTCGGCGGCCAGATCCCTGACGAGTTCGGTAAGGCGCTTGCGCTCGTCCGAGAGCTCGCTGTGGCGCTCGTTCAGCGCGCGTTCGAAATCGTTGCCGCGTGCGGTCTGCGTCATCAGGCGCGTTTCGAGATCCGAGATGGCAATGCGCCTGGCGTCAATATCGCTCAGGGCTGCCGTCAGGCGCTGGTCGGTGTCGGCATAGTCCGCTTCAAGGCGTGCGAGCTTCTCCTGCGTATGAAGCAGTTCCGTCTTGGTCCTGGAGCGGTCGTTCTGAGCGAGATCCAGTTCCATGCGGGTATTGGACAATTCGTTCAGGGTTGCGCGGTGAGCATTCTCGAGAGCGGCAAGGGTTTCGCGAGAGGTGGCGAGATAAGTCTTCGTCTGCCCCAACTCGTCCTCGAAGGCCGCGAGCCGTGTCTGCGTTTCCGCAAGCGCTCTTTCAAGCTCAGCGATGACCTTGTCGCGTTCGGTCAGGGTGCTCTCGAGAGCCTCGATCCGAACCGCGCGGCGACCTAGCTCTTCCATGCTCTGGTGCTTGGCGGCAAGCGCCTCCTCGGCCTTGCGCTCGATCTTGCGCTGTAGAACCGCGAACTCGGCGCGTAAGTGGTCCTTCTCTGCCGTCAGCTCGGAGATGGACATGGGGAACAGCGCCTCTGCCCTGCGACGCGCAAGGCGCTCCGCGCGGGCATTGACGGCGGGAATGATGAGAAGCGCGATGAGGGTTGCTGCTACGAACCCCAGCGCGAAGATCATGATGGTTTCGACCACGCGGACGCCAACTCCAAGAGACCTGAAAGAGACCAGACCGGTAACGCTCAAGCACCTTGCCTTGTGCCTGCGCAGCTTTCTAGAGCCTGAGGCTCCGAAGGGCCGGTTCTAGGGCATCTTTAAGCCCTTTCCACTGGCGTGGAAGCGGGGCAGCGTTCCGCGAACCTCTCAGAAGGGGTTCCAGGTCGGTTCGGGCGTGAACTTCAGGTAGCCCATATTGACGCCGAGCCGTGCTCCGACGCCGGTCCGGATCGGAACGACAACCATCTCGTCCGCCGCGAGCGCCGTCACGCCGAAGCCGCCGATGAAATAGGCCGAGCCGTCGATGCCGACGAAGCGCTTATAAAGGGCGTCGGTGAAGGGCATGTTGTAGACCAGCATCATGGTCCGGGCGCCTTCGCCACCAAAATCGAAACCCACTGAAGGTCCCTGCCAGAAGACTTTGCGCTGGCCCGCATTGCGGGTGAACAGCTTGCCTTCGCCATAGCGCAGGCCGCCGACGATGGCGCCCGATGCTTCCTGGCCGAGGATATAGCCATTGGGCTCACCCCAGCGGCGGACGGCTTCTTCGAGAGCCGAGGCCAAACCGCGGGAGGCGGAGCCGAAGAACTGATGGCCAGACTCGACCAGTTCATTGGAGTTGAAGGAGTTCGGGGCGCCCGGATTGCTCGCATAGGCGCGCTGGGTGGTCTGCGCGGAGGCCTGGAAGGGGAGGGTGCCGACAAGGGCGGCCAAAGCAGCCGCAGCAGCCAATGAAAGGCGGAAGCGCATGGGCTATCTCCTCGTATGAGACAGGGGACAAGCCGGCTTATCGAGGCCGGACGGCTTCTATCGAACCCCGACTTTACGAGCATCAACCCTAACAATGTCTGTACAAGCGGCGCTTTAGAGCATCGGACCCAAAAGTGGAGTCCACTTTTGGGTCCGATGCTTTAGTGCCGCAGGGGTAGGTCCGGGGACCTCAAGCCGCGGCGACCGGCAGGTCCAGCTTGTTGGCGAGGGAGGTATCCCCCACCGCGGCGAAGGGGCCATTCCGGTAGCCGCGATCCTCGTGGCCATAGGTGAGGGGGATGCTGCCGGGACCGACGACGCTACCGCCGGCGCAGCTGAGGATGTGATCGCCTGCCGCCGTATCCCACTCCATGGTCGCCCCGCAGCGCACGTAGATATCGGCCTCGCCCGAGGCGATGAGGCAGAACTTCAGCGCAGACGAGGTCATGCGCCTTGTGCCGATGGAGAGGGCCGAAAGGCAGATCTCCGTAGCGCTATCGCCATGGCGGCGGCTGACCAGCGCCACAAGGCCGTCTTCGGGAGCTTGCCTGACCTTGACCTCCCGCCACTCGAATGTGCTGCCGCCTGCCTGGGGCATGGTGCTCATCTGGGTGGTCGTGCCTGCAATCCAGATCGAGCCCATGGCCGGAGCTGCGACAGCGGCGGCCAGGGGGCGATCTCCCCGGATCAGGGCGATGTTGACGCTGTATTCTCCCGTGCCGTTGAGAAAGTCGCTCGTGCCGTCGAGGGGATCGACCAGGAAGAAGAACTCGCCCGTATGGGCGGTGCTCGCTGTCTCCTCTGCCACCACCGGCACCCCGGGCCAAACCTCGTTCAGGCGGCGAATGATCAGTTGTTCCGCCGCCAGATCTGCTGCCGTGGTTGGGCTTCCGTCGTCCTTGATACGCTTTTCGACCAAGGCATTTTCCATGCCCCGCAGCAGATGAGCTGCCTCCGAGGCGATCGGAGCCAGCTTCAGTGCGATATCTTCAGGATGAGAGTCATCGAGGCGCATGATGAACTTGTGCCTGTTCTCGGAAGACCTGTCGATCTCTTTTGCCTTCTTTCCAAAGAACTCGTAGCCGAGTATCCGGTTCACGTTCTCTTTCCTGTTTGGCGTTATTCGTGGGACCGGAAATCCAGAATTTCATGAATCCAACGCTGAACTTACGGTCTATCCGGAGCCCTTATGGCCACCATCTCCCTTGATTCGCTTGATCTTGCCGCCCTCCTTTGCTCGCGCGTCTGCCACGACGTGATTTCGCCGGTGGGCGCGATCGTCAACGGGCTCGAGGTCCTGGAGGATGACAGCGACACCTCCATGCGCGAATTCGCGCTCGACCTGATCCAGAAGAGCGCCCGTCAGGCCTCCGCTCGGCTCCAGTTCGCCCGCCTCGCCTTCGGCGCCGCCGGCTCGGCTGGAGCCTCCATCGATCTTGGCGATGCCGAGCAGGTCGCACGCGGCCTCTTCCTCGACGACAAGATCAGCTTTTCCTGGTCCTCGCCGCGTCTCCTGTTCCCGAAGAACAGGGTCAAGCTTCTCCTCAACCTGGTCATGATCGCCATCACCGCCATCCCGCGCGGCGGCGCGATAGCCGTGACGGTGACGGGGGATGCTGAGAAGTGCGAATTCACGATCAGGGCCAAGGGCCTCAATGCGCGCATCCCCGCCCATTCGCAGGAACTGCTCGCGGGCAATTCGGAGACCGGCACAGTGGATGCCCACGGCATCCAGATCTATTACGCCGGCATGGTGGCGCGCGCGTCCAATATGAATATTGCCTTCAGCATCGATGGCGATGAAGTGACGATCACGTCGGCGACGGTCTGACGTCATCATAAACGCCATCCGGATGGAGCGAAGTGGAGATCCGGGATCGTTTCAGAACAAGCCCTGTCATTCCGGCGAAGGCCGGAACCCATGATCACGGCGCTGCCTCATTCTGCGCTGACAGTCGCTATGGACTTCGATGCCTAGGACCCAGGAGTGATAATCGACGCCCCGGCGCTTCGTTCGATACTCCGGGACGTCATCGCCGGCCTTGTGCCGGTGACCCGAGACTTCATCAGACTTTCCATTCAAGAACCCATCCTGAGGAGCAGACGAAGTCTGCATCTCGAAGGATGGTCCAGAGTGCACTGGAGACGCCTCGTCCTTTGAGACGGACCTGACGGTCCTCCTCAGGGTGAGGCAGGCTTCTTAAGACGGAGATGGCCGTTCCGGATCAAGCCCGAGAACGGCCATGGCCAGGAGAATGTCAGTCACCCAATTCCCAATCGCCGCTATCCGGGATAACGACATGAGTTTCTGACTCGCATAATAAAAAAGCCCGGCGCATGACCGGGCTTTTTCATTTCGTTGTCGCGTCGCTCAGATCGCGATGCGCTCCTCGGACTCGTTCGGCTCGCGCAGCACATAGCCGCGACCCCACACGGTCTCAATGTAGTTTTTGCCCTGCGATGCGTTGGCGAGCTTCTTGCGCAGCTTGCAGATGAAGACGTCGATGATCTTCAACTCCGGCTCGTCCATGCCGCCATAGAGATGATTGAGGAACATCTCCTTCGTGAGCGTCGTGCCCTTGCGCAGCGAGAGCAGCTCCAGCATCTGATATTCCTTGCCGGTCAGATGCACGCGAGCGCCGCTCACCTCGACAGTCTTGGTATCGAGGTTCACGATGAGGTCGCCGGTGGTAATCACAGATTGCGCATGGCCCTTCGAACGACGCACGATGGCGTGGATGCGGGCCACCATCTCGTCCTTGTGGAAGGGCTTCGTCAGATAGTCGTCGGCGCCGAAGCCGAGACCCTTCACCTTGTCCTCGATGCCGGCCATGCCGGAGAGGATCAGGATCGGCGTCTTCACCTTCGCGACGCGCAGCGTGCGCAGAACCTCATAACCCGACATGTCGGGAAGGTTCAGGTCGAGAAGGATGATATCGTAGTCGTAGAGCTTGCCGAGGTCGATGCCCTCTTCGCCGAGATCCGTCGTATAGATATTGAAGTTCTCGGACTTCAGCATCAGCTCGATGCTTTGCGCAGTTGCGCTGTCGTCTTCGATGAGAAGTACGCGCATTTCTATTCCCCAGCCCTTGCCCTGGAGCTTGCGTGTAGCTTGCGGCTACCCATCCGCCACCGGGCCAGCGGCGGATGCCCTTTTGCACTGATTCGTAACGCTAGTTCTGAATGGTTAACAAACCCTGATTCCTGCATGCAAGCGCTTAACGACAGGACCCTGCAGATCTGTCGCTCAGAGCTCATGGGCTGTGGATTCCGGGTGACCATAGGGAACCTCGTTGCTCCATTCGAAACCGTTGCAAACGAAGGATTTCGCTTGCACTCACCTGCCGTTTTTTGGGAACTGCAGGCCTGACGGAAGCAGTGTTAACGAAATCGGTAAACGAAAGGTTGACGCAAGCCTCGTGCAAGCTTCCTGCGCCTCGTGCGGGAGGCTAGTGGTTTGACCCTGCAACGATTTCCGCCTGCTTCGGTAAGGAAGAGTCAACTTCCATGCGTAATGATGCCTCAGCCTCACGGATAACTGAGCGATCCGGCGAGCACCTGAAACAGCGACGTGTGGAGTTGAATCAATATGAAGTCGCGAGATACGCTCATCCGCCTCAAGCGCTTTCAAGTCGACGAGAAACGTCGGAGGGTGGCGCAGATTGAGATGATGATCGCCGAGTTCGACCGCATGGCGGCTGACCTTGACCGGGAAATCGCAGCGGAAGAGCAGAAGGCTGGGATCACTGATCCGAACCATTTCGCCTATCCGACCTATGCTCGCGCCGCAGCCCAGCGGCGGGATAACCTTCGCATGTCGGCTCAGAACCTGCACGCTCAGCTTGATGATGCCAAAGCCGAACTCGGCGAGGCCTTCGAGGAGCTCAAGAGGGCTGAGAGCCTGGAGGATCGGGAGCGCACCAGCGAGCGGACCCTGGATCCGGCCATCAGCCAGATAGGCCAGGCTCGCGCCATGCGCGCTACCGCCTAATCTGTTCCTCTCTCAAAGGATTGGAAGGGACGCGCCCCACTCGGCGCGTCTTTCTCTTTGGGGCCCAGCGCATCGTGCGGACGCGATGGGCCGATTGTCCGCTCGAACGATGCCCATTGTATAGAATGGGAGCATCGGATGGATTCCACTTTTGGGATACATCCGATGCTCTAGTCGAGAACCGGAACCTGCGGCGCGCACTCGCGCGGGAGGAAACCCCGAAGGCGCGGATCGTCCGCCATCTCGATGGCGCGCCGATAGGGTGTGAACCCGGAGCGCATATAGAAGGAGAGTGCTCCCGGATGGTCGAGGCTACACGTGTGGACGAAGAAGCGGCTGATCGGCTGTGCGAAGGCCCGACAGATCGCCTCGTTCATGAGGAAGCGTCCGGCTCCCTTGCCGATCACTCCAGGCACGAGACCAAGGAAGGCGAGTTCCGCTTCTCCTTGAGACCGGAAATCGAGTTCCAGAAGTCCGATGTCATCCTTTCCATCGTTCAAAGCATAGGCCTCGACTTTTGTATCGTTCAGGATGCCGGCAAGTTCCTCATCGGGCATGCCCAATCGGCTGAACCAGAGCCAGGATTCGCCAATCCGACGATACAGGGTTCTGTATCGGTCGCGATCCGTGTTCAGAGGTTGGAGCCGCCAGCTGTCTGGTATGGGTGCTGGTGAGACAGGAGGAGGAGAGCGCATTTCCAAAAAAGTGACGATCGCAGCAATCTTGCCCGGCGGCAGATCCGTGTAGCCATCGAGGTTCAGTATCGTCTGAGTGTTCGTCATGTGGCCAGCTTCCGATCCGAGCAGAAAAGCAACGCTCTGTCACGTGTCTGATTGAAGCGCAATGGTGGGAAAGCCAAGGCCCAATCCTGCCGAGAGCGTTTGCCGGATTGGACTTTATGTCCACCCCTTTGGGAGGCCGTTTCCTCTTGCGGATTGAATGGATTATGGGCACAGAAGGGAGAACGAAGGAGCACTGCCGTCTCGATGAAGAATGTGCGTGAGTTCATCTGGCCTCTGATCGGGCTTGCGGCGGTCGTCATTTCCGGTTGGCTTCTTTATCGCGAGCTGCGCGGTATGTCCCTCGACGATGTCTGGGGCAGTCTGACCGCAGTCCCCGCACATCGTTACGCCATGGCCGGTCTGTCGACCCTTGTCGCCTATGCCGCTCTGGCCTGGTATGACCGGATTGCGCTCCTTCACCTCGGCGTGCGCCACATTTCGTGGTTCTTCGTGTCCGTCACATCGTTCACCACCTATGCCTTGTCCCACAACATCGGCGCTTCGGTCTTCTCAGGCGCCGTGGTGCGTTATCGGGCCTACACGTCCAAAGGCTTGGGGGCGCCGCAGATCGCCGTGCTGGTGGCCCTCTGCTCCTTCACCTTCGGGCTTGGCACGATCCTGCTCGGTGGCGTGGTGCTCACCGTCAATCCAGGGCTCCTTTACCGGCTTGAAGATATGCTGCCGTCGGCGCTCACCAATCCGGCAACGGCCAGGGGCATCGGCCTCCTACTGCTCGGCTGCGTGGCTCTTTACGTCGTGGGTTCCATTCTGCACCTGCCGCCGCTGGTGATCCGCAAGGCCAAGCTCGAATATCCACGACCTGCCATCATGGTGCGTCAGCTGATCGCCGCCCCTCTCGAACTTCTGGGAGCTGCCGGCATCATCTACTTCGTGCTTCCGGCCCATCTCGAGCCCAGTTTCCTCATCGTGCTTGCAGTTTTCCTGGCCTCGTTCTCAGCTGCTCTTGTCAGCCATGCGCCTGGTGGGCTTGGCGTGTTCGAGCTCGTGTTCCTCACGGCCATGCCCGACATTCCAAAGGCGGATGTGCTGGCGGCGCTCATCATCTTCCGCCTGTTCTACCTGCTGATCCCCTTCGGCATTTCGCTGGTGGTCGTGCTTCTCTTCGAGCGGGCCCACTTGGCCCAGGCCTGGCGTACCCGGGGAGCTGTCGACACCCGCACCGTGCCGCCCCCGCCTCTCTCCTCGTCCGACCAGTAGGTCTCGCAAGGTGGCGTGTCCGCGTTTCGGTGTGGCCTTGGGCTGAGGGAAATTCAGTCTCAGGCTGCGAGAGCTGGTTTCTGGCCCGGCTCCGGAACGGAGAAGCCAGCTTCCATATATTCGTTCAGCTTGTTGCGCAGGGTGCGGATCGAGATGCCGAGAATGCGCGCCGCGTGTGTGCGGTTACCGAGGCAATAGGTGAGGGTGTCCAAGATCAGGTGGCGCTCCACATCCGCGATGGTGTGCCCCACCAGAATGCGCCGCAGCGCCTCGACGGTCTGATCGGCGGCGGAGAATGGCGGAAGGCCTGCATTCGAAAGTGTAAAAGCCTGCTGTTCCGGCATGTCCTGAGTGCTGAGCACGATTCGTACCTGTCTGAGTAGAGGGTAAGGATTTATGCCCAAGGCATGGTTAGGAAGACCTTAACAGCCCAGCCTCCACCTTCCGATTTACGGTCCAATGAAAAAGGCGCCGCCTGATGAAAGCAGCGCCTCGTCATGTTTCGCGTTCGAGCCTAAGGCTTACTGCCGGTATTGCTGAATGCGGGTCGTCCGCAGGCCGGCGAGGCCATGCTGGTCGATGGACATCTGCCAGCTCAGGAACTCCTCCGTGGTCAGCGTGTAGCGCTGGCAGGCTTCCTCTAGGCTCAGCAGGCCACCGCGGACGGCGGCGACGACTTCGGCCTTGCGGCGGATGACCCAACGGCGGGTGCTGGAGGGCGGCAGGTCGGCAATCGTCAGGGGACTGCCATCGGGCCCAATGACATACTTGACCCTTGGGCGGTGGGGTTCGGTCATGATACGCTCACACAAAAATTCAACGACCTTGATAGGATCGAACCTAAACGGCGGGGCTTAATGTTTTCCTAAGCCCGTCCAGGCGGTTACGAGAGTGCCTAAGCTTAGCCATAAACGTTAACGCAGGCTTATTGCGGCATGGTTTCTCTTTAAGAATTCACCGGTCATCGCTATAGAAGGACTTTGGCCCCTCCCGTGCGCCGCCTTGAACGGCGCCTCTGGATGGAACGATGCTCAACTCACTTGATCTTCCCAAGGCTCCTGCCGACACCCGCGTCGTGGTTGCGATGTCGGGCGGCGTGGATTCCTCCGTCGTGGCAGCCCTGCTCAAGCAGGAAGGCTATGACGTCATCGGCATTACGCTGCAGCTCTACGACCACGGCGAAGCAGCGCACCGCAAAGGCGCCTGCTGCGCCGGTCAGGACATCTATGATGCCCGCCGCGTGGCGGAGGCCATCGGCATTCCCCATTACGTGCTCGATTACGAGGAGCGCTTCCGCGCGGCCGTAATCGATCGCTTCACCCAGAGCTATCTGGCCGGCGAGACGCCGATCCCGTGTGTGGAATGCAACCGCTCCATCAAGTTCCGGGATCTTCTGGAAACGGCCAGGGAGCTCGGGGCCGACGTGCTGGCCACGGGCCATTACGTGGCAAGCCGGCGCTTGGCCGATGGCCGCCGCGCCCTGCACCGGGCCGCCGATCCGGACCGGGACCAGAGCTACTTCCTCTATGCGACGACGCCGGAGCAGCTCGATATCCTGCGCTTTCCTCTGGGCGAGCTACCGAAGGAAAAGACCCGTGAGCTTGCCCGCCGGTTCGGGCTCACCGTCGCCGAGAAGGCCGACAGCCAGGACATCTGCTTCGTCACGCAAGGCCGCTATAGCGACGTGATCGAGCGCCTGAAGCCCGGCGCCGTCCAGGGCGGCGAGATCGTTCACGTGGACGGCCGCGTACTCGGCCACCATCAGGGCATCATCCACTATACGGTGGGCCAGCGCAAAGGCCTCGGCCTCTCCGTCGGCGAGCCGCTCTATGTGGTCCGCCTCGATGCCAAGGAGGCCCGCGTGGTGGTGGGCCCCCGAGACGCCCTGGCGACCCGCCTCATCACCATCACGGACGTAAACTGGCTTGGCGATGGGGCACTCGAAGCCTTGGGCGAGCAGGGAATGGAGGTGGCCGTGCGGGTCCGTTCCACCCGCGAGCCGCGCCCGGCGATCTTGCGATCCACAGGAACCGTCACTACGGTCGAGCTGTTGTCGGCGGAAGATGGGGTTTCTCCTGGTCAAGCCTGTGTCATCTATGAGAGCGATGCTCCGCGGGCACGGGTGCTTGGCGGAGGCACCATCGCCCGCACTGTTGCCGAAGCCGCTTCCGCCGCGGCTTGAGGCATCCCTCTGAAGGAACCTGTATGACAGATGGAGCGACCACGGCCCTGATGCGCAAGGCCTATGCGCGTTGGGCGCCGATCTATGACCTCGTTTACGACAAGCTGACCGAACCGGCCGCTCGCGCTGCCGTAAATGCGGCAGTTGCCTGCGGCCCGAAAGTTCTGGAGGCCGGCGTCGGCACCGGCCTGTCGCTTGGCTATTACCCCAGGCATGCCGAGGTCTACGGGGTCGATCTCTCCGAGGACATGCTGCGCCGGGCCCAGGAGAAGGTCGAGAAGCGCGGTCTTTCCCATGTGAAGAGCCTTCAGGTCATGGACGTGACCCGTCTCGGCTTCCCGGACGCGATGTTCGATGCCGTGACAGCCCAGTTCATCATCACCCTCGTGCCGGAGCCTGAGGTCGCCCTCTCGGAATTCGCCCGGGTTCTGAAGCCCGGTGGTGAGATCGTGCTGGCCAACCACTGGGGGCAGCCCTCCGGCCCCATTGCGGCTCTCGAGGAGATGGCAGCGCCGATTGCGAAGGCCATCGGTTGGAGTTCCTCCTTCAAGTCGGCCCGCGTCGAGGATTGGGCCCGCAGCACCGGCACCATGGAAGTGGTCGAGTTGAGGTCCCTTTTCCCAGTCGGGTTCTTCAAGTTGATGCGAATCAAGAAGCGGGCCTGATGGCCCGCTTTCCTTTTGTGTCTTCAGAGAGACTGTGGCGTGACTTTCACGGTTCTAGCCCTATTTCCTTTGGCTCAAGCCTCTGCATACATTCAAGAAAGTCATTCCCATGCGCCTATTCATGTTCACCTCCCAGGCGAAGGACGATCTGCACGCTTTTGCTGGCGATGAGTCCGGCAGCAAACTGCCCGCCAAGTATGGCCCCTGGGGCTTGACCGGCACCCTCAGCTCCCGCGAAGCTCCGCCGCACAAGTTCTCGCGCCGGACCATCGAACACGCGATCTCAACCGAAGGGTTCCAGCTCTGGCGCATGAAGCCCAAGGGGTAACATGAAAGCTGAAACGGAGGAGAGGGGACGAGCCAGGCTCGTTCCCGAGCTGCTGGTCGGGGATCTCGCGGTCAGCTTGCGCTTCTGGCGCGATCACCTTGGCTTTGCCGTCCTGTATGAAAGGCCCGAGCATGGCTTCGCCTTCATCGATCTCGACGGTGCATCCCTCATGCTGGAGCAGCGGGATCGCGCGGCTCGAACCTGGGAGACGGGGCCACTCGAACGCCCCCTAGGGCGCGGCATCAATTTCGAGATCCAGGTCGAGGATCCCGACGGAATTCTCTCTCGCCTGTCCGCCGTATCCTGGCCCCTATACATGGCGCTTGAGGACAAGTGGTACCGGGTCGGTGCCGTCGAGAGGGGGCAGCGGCAATTCCTGGTGCAGGATCCGGATGGATATCTGGTCCGGTTAGCCGGCTCTCTGGGGGAGCGTCCGGCTCAGTCGCTGGAGCCGATAAATTCTTGAAAGAGCCCGCGCCTCTTTCTTGACACTGGGGCCCAATCTTCCCTATATCGCGCATGCCTGACGCGGGGTTCGCCCCAGCGGCCTGGGGCGGAGTAGCTCAGTTGGTCAGAGCAGAGGAATCATAATCCTTGTGTCGGGGGTTCAAATCCCTCCTCCGCTACCATAGGCCTAAGGCCTTTTCAGGCATTTTCCCGAGCTTTTGATCAGACCCGGTGCCAAGCTGGTACCAACCGGCCCGCCCCGAGCAGCTGATTTTTGCTCCTCGAAGTTCAGTCTAAAGGGATCCGCGCCTCAATCCCCCTTGGGCGTTTTCTCATTCCTTTTGCGACCTCTGGAAGTTTCAAGGGAGCCCCGGAAATCCAGAATCAGCCGGTACATCCGCGCCGCTGAGCCTGTCCCATTTGTGAGAACATCGACTAACAGCCAAGCTTCAAGGGCATGCTTCGCTCGTGACCAAGGACGTACCACAGTGCCGAGGCTGCAGGCTCCTCGGGGCCGCTGAAGCGGATGTTCGACTTTGCGTAATCGAGCACCGCCGCTTTGGTCGGGCCAATGATGCCGAACTTCGCAGCGCATTAGGCGGCCTGCCCGGGAGGGCCCTTCACACCAGCGCCGGAGGACGTGCTCACGATCACCCCGCCACCCTGTTTTAGCATCAGCGGGATCCGGTGCTTCAGGCAGAAGAACACTCCGCTCAGACTGATGGAGATCTGTCGATCCCATTCGTCGGCCGAAACATCGGTCGCGGCCACGCCGGCTGCTCGACGCCGGCATTGTTGAAGGCGAAGTCGAGCCGACCGAACGCCTCGATCGTCCTGGCGATGGTCGCCTTGACCTCGTCTGCGCGAGAGACATCGCAGCGGATGGCTGTCGCGCGGCCGCCTGCCTCGGCGATCAGGCGGATCGTCTGCTGCGTGTTCGCCTCCGACCGCGGCAATCCTCGCGCGCCCAGGCAAAGGGAGGCGTGGTCGCGCGGCCGACTGACGCTCGGATCGGGTAGCCGCGGCACAACCACGAGTGCCGGTATTTTCAAGGTCTTGGGCCCATCTTTACGTCCACGACTGGGCGGAAATCGCTGCGCGTTCCGCCGCGGCTTGCCGCCGACATAGAGGCCGTGGATCTCGACCACTCCGTCCAGGGCCTACTCGCGCGCCCACCGTCAGGTGGAGAGCAGGGCCCATGCGCCGAGCTGCCGCTTGACTGACGCCAGGCGCTTCCACGTGGCGGGTCGAGGAGGTACCCTCACCCGAAGCGGGAGCTTGGTGGCGTGCAGAGGTGTTCGTGCCGTGACCGGGAACTGGATGCGGTAGGTTCCGCCCAACATTCATTGGAGAGCCCTGGACGTGATCACTTCCCAGACGTGCAACGTATCAGAGCAGCTTGTTCGGCGTGACGGGCAGTTCGCGGACGCGCTTGCCCGTGGCATGGTAGATCGCGTTGGTGATCGCAGGCGCGATACCCACCATGGCGATTTCACCGACTCCCTTTACGCCGAGCGGATTTACATGCGGGTCATGCTCCTCCACGAAGATCACGTCCATGACCGGAGGGGTATCTGCATGGACAGGCACCGGGTATTCGGCCAGATTGGCATTCGGAATTCGCCCGTTGCGAGCGTCGACCACGGAATGCTCCATCAACGCCATGCCGATGCCGCCGATCATGCCGCCGATGCACTGGCTGCGGGTCGTCTTTGGGTTAACAATGCGACCGGCTCCGTAGGCACCGACGATGCGCCGCACCCGCGTCTCTCCAAGATCGGAGTCAACGGCGACCTCCACGAACACGGCTCCGAACGCATGCATGGAGAAGCGCTGGCGCGAATCGCCCGGCTTAACGTCGGCGGTTGCTTCAAACGGCTCTGTCAGGCGACGCATCGCTTCGGCAATGTCGGTCCCGCCTGAGCGTGCGAGAACCCCCTCCCGCGCCTTCCTGCAGGCCGCCTGCACGGCGCTACCGACGCTGGCCATCGTCATTGAGCCTCCGTGCGCGGGCGTTCTTGGCAGCCGAGTGTCACCGAGAACGAACTTTACCCGCTCGATCGGGAGACCCAAGGTCTCGGCCGCGACCTGCGTCATCGACGTCCATGTGCCCGGCCCCATGTCGCTTGCCGCGCTCGCCACCTCGGCGGTGCCGTCGGGCAGGAGACGTGCCAGAGCAGAGGCGGGAGCAAAGTTCATCGGATAGGTCGCGGTCGCCATACCCCAACCGATCAGGAGTCGTCCATCGCGCATCGAGCGTGGTTCGGGGCTGCGACGGCTCCAGCCGAAGCGCTCTGCCGCAGCGCGGTAACATGCCTTAGTCGAGCGGCTCGAAAACGGCAGCTTCTTGAACTCGTCCTGCTCGGGCTCATTGCGCAGGCGCAACTCAACGGGATCGATATTCAGCGCCACAGCGAGTTCGTCCATCGCGGATTCAAGCGCAAAGATGCCGCTCGCCTCACCGGGAGCGCGCATCCATGTCGGGGTGTGCACATTCATCGGCGCGAGACGATGGCGCGTGTAGACGTTCGGACACGAATGCAGGAACCGGCTCGCGTTCAGGAGTGCCTCCGAATATTCCTCGTAGCTGGAGGTCTCCTGATAAGCATCATGCACGATGGCGGTGAGGCGGCCCTCGCGGGAGGCTCCCAGCGCGACCCGCTGGACCGTATGTGGGCGATAGCCGACGCCGTAGTACATCTCGCGGCGTGACAGCATCAGCTTGACTGGCCGTCCAGAAACCCGGGCGCCGAGCGCCGCAAGCGTCACGTGCGGCCAGGCACGAAGCCCTGAGCCGAAGGCGCCGCCGACAAAGGGTGAGACAACGCGGATGTTATCGGCTGGAATACCGAATACGGCGGCGATTTCGTCGGCCACGTTGTGCACCCATTGCGTCTTGTCCCAGAGGGTCAAACGGTCACCCTCCCAGGCGGCGATGGTGGCGTGCATCTCGATCGGGTTGTGGTTCTCGCGGGGATGCACATAGGTCTGGTCGACCCTGACCTCGGCAACCGCGAGGGCTTCCTGGGGATTGCCTCGCTGGATCTCCGGGGGCTGCGTCGTGCCCTGGTCAGTCTTCTGCTGAGTGGGCAGCACCGGCTCGACGCGAGTGACATCCGTGGTCCCGCTTTCGGGCGCGTAGGCGATGTGCACCAGCGTCGCCGCGTAGCTGGCCTGTTCAAGAGTATCGGCGATCACCAGGGCGACCGGCTGACCGTGATGAACAACCCGATCATCCTGAAGCACGTGCAGACGCTCACCGACCTCGGGGTCCGTAGATCCTTTGTGCGGAGCGTAGGCGAGCTTCGGTGCATTTTCATGGGTCACGACGGCGAGGACGCCAGGAGCCCGCTCCGCCGCCGTGCTGTCGATGGAAGCGATGCGGCCGTTCGCTACCGCACTCCGGACGATCGCAGCATAGGCCTGGTTCGGCTGATCAAACTCGGCTGCATAGGTCGCTTGGCCCGTGACCTTATGGCGACCGTCGACCCGGCTGACAGGCTGTCCAATAACTGCGGTGGTCATGCGCGAGCTCCTGCGGTTTCGACGGCGCGCACGATGGCGCGCTGCATGAGTTCGATCTTGAAATCGTTGTGGCCGAACCCCTGCGCACCTTCCGCAGCGCGGGCAGCCGCCGGGCGCAGCTCCGACGGGTCGAGGCTGGCTCCGGCCAGAGCCGTTTCAACCTGGGGGACGCGCCAGGGTTTGGTTCCGACTCCGCCGAGGGCGATGCGGGCCTGTCGGATGCGGGCGCCGTCCATCTCAAGTGCCACCGCGGCTGATACGACGGCGAACTCGAAGGAAGCGCGGTCTCGCACCTTGAGGTAATGCGAGCGCCGTGCCACCGGGTTGGCCGGCACCGTAATGGCGGTGATCACCTCGCCCGGCTCGAGCACTGTCTCGATGTGCGGAGTGACGCCGGGCAGACGATGGAAATTGACCAGAGGCACGGTGCGTTGCCCTCCAGCCCCATGCACCTCGACAGCCGCGTCGAGGGCCACAAGTGCGACAGCAAGATCGGACGGGTTGGCGGCGATGCAATTCTCACTCGTGCCAAGCACAGCGTGCCAGCGATTCTCACCGCCGATGGCAGCGCAGCCGGAGCCCGGCGCTCGCTTGTTGCAAGCCTCGTAGCCGATGTCGCGAAAATAGGGGCATCGGGTCCGCTGTAGGAGATTGCCGCCCATGGTCGCCTGATTGCGCACCTGCGGGCTTGCCGAGTTCAGTAGCGCCTCGGCGATAACGGGGAATTGCTCGACCACGGCGGAATGGGCCGCCACCTCCGCCATTGTGGCGGCGGCACCGAGCCGGAGCCCCTGCGGTCCGAATTCGATATGGTTATCGAGAAGACGGGCGAGGCTGACCAGACGCTCGGGTCGGCGTACGGATTCCTGCAGGAGCTGCACCATGTCGGTGCCGCCGGCGATGTATTCGGTGGGCGCGTCGTTGCGGCCGGCTTGGGCCCGAAAGGCGAGGGCGGCAGCGAGATCGCGCGGCCGTTCGAGGGCAAAGGGGTGCATGGCTCATCCTCTCTGAACGGATTCGGTGACGGCTGCCGCGTCCTGGATGGCCGCAACGATATGGTCGTAGGCGCCGCAGCGGCACAGATTGCCGCTCATCCACTCCCGGATCTCTTGCGCCGAGCCGGCATGGCCCTCTGCGATGCAGGCGACGCCAGCCATGATCTGCCCCGACGTGCAATAGCCGCACTGGAAGGCATCGCGCTCGATGAAGGCGGCTTGCAAAGGGTGGAGCTGCTTGCCTCGAGCCAAGCCCTCGATTGTCGTGATCTCGCGGCCGTCGACGAGAGCCGCGAGGTTGAGGCAGGATTTGACGCGCTTGCCGTCCATCAGCACCGTGCAGGCTCCGCACTGACCGAGGCCGCAGCCCTTCTTCGAGCCGGTCAGATGCAGGTGCTCGCGCAACGCATCGAGCAGCGTGGTACGCGGGTCGAGCGTCAGTCGATGTTCGGTTCCGTTGACATGCAGAACGACCTCAAGGGAAGCAGGCGTTCCGTCGGGATCTTGTGCGTCCGCCGGAGGTGTCGTCCCGGGCATAAGTTGTCCTCCTAGAAGGGCACCGCCAGTTACTGCGGCGGCTTCCAATGCCTCTCGCCGTGTCAAATCGGGACTGGTCATCGTCAAGCCTCCTGTCCTATGCATGCCGGCTTTTCCAAGCCCGATACGTGAAGCCGCTGACGGAAGTCGATATCATCGGCGGGAGAACATGCCTGAAGCGCTTATCTGATGAGCACTCCTATCCCGGCGCAGAGAAACCTCTCGTCTCTCATGGTCGATTTGCAAATGAATACTAGGCTGAGGACTGTATCCGATAATGCTTCATTTCTGATAACGCTTATGAACCTGGCTCATGAGACAAAATGAAGTGGCGAGTGTTAACTCACTTGTACTCGCGCCGGAGCAAAGATATCTTCACATCAAGAGATTTGACGGGTCTGCCTGACTGAGAGCTATGTCTAACCTCTCTGATCGAATGTATCTTGGCTGGTTGTCCTGTCAGACCTGTCAAATCGCATCTTGTTCTTGGAGCAGGATTTCTCAGTGTGCTTCTGATTGCTATGTCAGCGATTGAAGCGCCTATGCTGCGTCAAGATATATACATCAGCCAAACGGCAGAGGATGGAAGCACATTTCAAAACATCTCTCGGCTGATGTGTATGTCTGACGAGAAGCCAACCAACTGAACCTCCTCACGTCAGTAAGATCGGGTAGGCCATGATGGCGAACGATATCCCAATGAGCAGCTGCGGTGCGAAACATGTAGCCGTCATTGTGCTCGCTGCCGGTCGCGGCACCCGCTTCGGCCCGGAGCCGAAACTCTTGGTTTCTTTGGATGGGAAGGCGGTCATTCGGCATGTCGTCGAGGCTGCGGTCGGCTCTGTTGCCGATCCGGTGATTGTGGTGACAGGCTATCGGCATCACGATGTAGAGACAGAATTGGATGATCTTCCTGTTCAGATCATGCAGAACGCTGCTTTCGGTGAGGGACTTTCGTCATCCCTGAAGGCGGGCTTCGCCGCTCTCCCGCCACAGAGCAAAGCGGCGATTATCCTTCTGGGAGATATGCCTCTCGTCACATCCGATCTCATCGACAGCCTCGCGCAGATATGGGATCGCATGAACATGCCGGCAGCGTTGGTGCCGACCTTGAACGGCAAACGAGGCAATCCCGTTGTTCTCTCGCGGAGCCTCGAAAACGCCGTTGCGCAGCTTTCAGGAGATGTCGGGGCTGGGCCAATCCTTCGTGAGCGATCTGACGTGATAGAGTGTCCGGTCGATGATCCGGCCATTTTGGAGGATGTCGATACAACAGCAGGATTGAAAAGGATTGCCTGCGGCTCATGAGTCTTGCCGTCAGGCGACGTAGGCACTCACCTAGTCATGAATGTCATAATTCTCTAGACATTTGTGCAATCAAAATTCTCTAGACATTTGTGCAATCAAACGGCTCTAGCATTACAAAATGCTTTGATCGCCTGTGGCGCGGTCTCTTGAGCGGGGGGCCTGCCCAGAAGTCGTCACCCGTCGGTAGCCGTCAACCACCTGCGCCAAGGCCGAGAGGGCGAGGGTGACGGGATCGCGTGCCGACGGGATCAGCCCAAGTGGTGCGGCGATGCGGGCCAATGCCTCTTCCTGAACTCCGCGCTCGCGTAGCTTCTCGATGCGGTTGGCATGCGTTCGCCGGCTTCCCATAGCGCCAATAAAGAACGCAGGTTGAGCCAGCGCCTGCTCCATAAGCATCGGCTCCCAGCCATGGTCGTGAAACAGGAAAACGACGGCGCTCCAAGCATCCGCAACGAAATCCTGGGCCAGATCCGGCGTCGTCATGAGCTTCGCCTGTCCTCCCATCTGCTCAGCGAGCGCCACCACTCGGGCGTCGGGAGACAGCATTGTGATCTCCGCACCGTATGCAGAGCCGAGCTGGACGAGTGCGAGGCTCTCCGCGCCCAGTCCCAGGAGGATGAGCCGCAGCGTTGGCGCGTGCCAGGAAACGAATGTCTCCCCCTGCCATCCTGTTGGCTGACGCGATGTCCCGACGCTGGCAGTCAAGCCTCCGGAAGCATGCTGGACGAGGAGGAGCGGCTCCCGTCTATCAAGCAGCGCAACTGCATGGCGGATCACTTCTGGGTCAGGATCAGGTTGGAACAGTAGATCCACACCGCCCCCGCAGGGGAGCTTGATGTCGATATACGGAGAGCCTGCGCCATATCGCACCTGTCGAGGCTGCCCCTCCAGGATTGCTTCCTGAGCCTCGGCAACAACGGCTGCTTCGATGCACCCACCCGAGAACGAGCCGGCGAAGGAGCCATCGGCAGCAACCCCCATAAGTGTCCCGACAGGCCTGGACGAGGAGCCGGTAAGGCCAGTGATCGTGACCAAGGCAATGCGCTGCCCCCGCTGACCTGCATCCGCAGCGAAGTGGAGAACCTCAAGATGGGTCGCTGCAGGCGCCCAGCCATATGGGTCAGTCAGATCATTTCGCTGAAGGGCAGGGAAGCTCAGAACCACCATCCACTCCGATCTTTCGAACACTTCTTCTCGTAAGGTGGGGTCCAGCGTCCGAATCTCCCGGCGCTCGACCCGCTCTCGCTTGTAAGGATCTATCTGGAGAGCACCTTCCCTGACCAATTGGTTCCGGCCGGAAAGTAACCTGAGAAGGAACGGGCTATTAGAGCGAATTTCTGCATGGAGTTATGTACGGAGCTCATAAATGCAGCGCCGCCGTACCCAGTCCAAACGCGACCTGCAATCTGCAGGCCAAATTATTCTCAGTTTAGCCAAGAGCGTCTTCGACGGCCATACCAGCTAGCAGCCTTGCCTGCCGCATGGTCGGTCGACGTATTAATCTCGATGGCGCAAGGTGTCGACCAGCAGCGCGAATGCCGGGGAGGCTTGGCGGCGGCTCGGGTAGTACAGGTGGTATCCTGGCCAAGCTGGGCACCAGTCTTCAAGGACGCGCTCAAGACGCCCCTTCGCGAGATAGGGCTGCGCCAAGCCCTCCGGAACATAAGCAATGCCAAATCCAGCGATGGCAGCATTGAGGACGCGCAGGATGTTGTTGAAGACGAGTTGCCCTTCCACGCGCACTTTCAACTCGTGGCCATCCTTCTCGAATTCCCACGCCCACAAGCCACCGGAGGTCGGCAAGCGCAGATTGATACAAGTATGCCTGACGAGGTCCTGCGGCGTCTTCGGACGCGAGTGCTTCGCGAAGTAAGATTTGGAAGCGACTGCTGCAAAGCGAATGTCCGGCCCGATCCGCACGGCGATCATATCCCGATCAACACTCTCGCCGAGACGCACGCCAGCGTCGTAACTCTGGGCCGCAATGTCGGTCAGACCGTAGTCGATGCTCAGCTCGACCTTGATGTCCGGATATTTCGGCAGGAACTTCTCCAGCTTCGGCCAAAGGATCAATTCGACCGCAGTATCTTCCGTCGTGATCCGAATAGTCCCCGCAGGCTTCTCCCGGAGTTCGTTCAGGGCTTCGATTTCTGCCTCGATCTCGTCCAGGCGCGGACCAACGGTCTGAAGCAGGCGAGCGCCGGCTTCCGTTGGCGACACGCTACGTGTGGTGCGGGTCAACAGTCGAAGACCAAGCCGCTCCTCAAGCTGCCGGATCGTGTGGCTCAGCGCGGATTGAGAAACTCCAAGCTTTGCCGCAGCGCGAGTGAAGCTCTGTTCCTTTGCAACGGCAAGAAATGCGAGGATGTCGTTGATGTTCCCACGCGACATTCATGAGTCCTTCTCATGTTTCCATGCGTATCTTGCAATTCCATCGGATAACGCCGTGCCCGCTAGAATACCTTATTACTCACCCTCACGAGAAAATTATCTTGACCGTGCAGGTAAAAAATTGCCGGCACTCTCATGCCTGGGCCGGACTCCCTCGTGATCATTCATGAAGGTGATTCATAAGCGCTTGCAGATTTTAATCCATAGTTCGGGTCTCCAAGCAGCCTAGATAGGCCGGAGACGAGTTAGTCCCAGCTTCGAAGTCCCGCCGTACACGGGTGCCGCAGCGGCAATGCCTGCGCGGCTGAGAGGCAACTCTCGACAACCAGATTCACCCGGCACGGATGCTCTCCCCTGGCGACGATCCAGGTTTCCCCCGCGGGCGATCAATAAGGCTTGAGGCCATCATGACTGCAGGAACTGCTTCTTCATCTGACGTGATCTTTGACTGCTCTCCGGCATGGGGGGCGGTCTTCGCGATGGCGCTGTGCTGCATGGTGCTCGTTGCTTCCGAATTCATGCCGGTCAGTCTTCTCACCCCGATCGCTTCCGATCTCCACATGACAGAAGGACAGGCCGGGCAAGCGATCTCCATCTCAGGCATGTTCGCGGTGCTCACGAGCCTGTTCATCTCAGGGATGACGGCGGGTCGTGATCGGCGGCCTGTTCTGCTTTTCCTGACCCTGTTGCTGCTCGTCTCGGGTTCAGTCGTGGCTTTTGCGCCCAACTACGCGACTCTCATGGCCGGACGAGCGGTTCTGGGAATTGCCATCGGCGGGTTCTGGTCGATGTCGACCGCGGCGGTGATGCGGCTCGTGCCGGAAGAGTTCATTCCTCGCGCGCTGGCGGTCCTGCAGGGCGGGACTGCGCTGGCCTCAACCGTCGCAGCGCCGCTTGGGAGCTTTCTCGGCGGGTATATCGGATGGCGCGGCGCGTTCTTCTGCGTGGTGCCTCTGGCGGCCATCGCACTGGCTTGGCTGCTGATGAGCATCCCATCGATGCACTCCGAGCGGCGGACCGGCTCCAGGAACGTGTTCAGGCTGCTCCGCCGGCCGGTGCTCGCCTACGGCATGGCGGCGGTCACGCTGTTCTTCATGGGGCAGTTCGCGCTGTTCACGTATCTGCGGCCCTTCCTTGAGATGGTTACCGGCGTCGATGTTTCAGCCTTGTCGCTCATCCTGCTGCTTCTGGGTGTGACCGGCCTCGTCGGGACGTTCCTCATCGGGTCTTTCCTGAAGAACGGTGTGTATGGCATCATGATCGCCATTCCGCTCGCAACGGCGGTGATTGCCGTCGCCTTGGTCGTGCTCGGCACCTGGCTTGCCGGAACTGCGTTCCTGCTCGGAGCTTGGGGCTTGATCGGCACCCCGGCACCGGTGGCATGGAATACCTGGTTGACCAGGACCTTGCCCGAGGATGCCGAAGCCGGTGGCGGACTGATGGTGGCCGCCATCCAGCTGGCGATCGCCCTGGGTGCTACCATTGGTGGCTTTCTCTTCGATATGAGCGGGTACCAGAGCACCTTCGGTATGAGTGCAGCCATGCTCGCCGCCGCAGGCCTTCTGGCGTTCATGGCGAGGCGTGCAGGTTCTGCGAGACGGGGCTAGAGCAGCGACATGTGTTCTCGACAATTCGCCGGGTTGCACTTGTCTCGAAAAGAGGCAGTAGATCGTGCCCACCAGGAATTCGAGGTCTCGCGGTGGGAGCCTGCCTGATCGGCTCCCTGAATCTGACCTCTCTCACCTGACAAAACAGCGGGTCTCGCGAGGACTTCTCGATCTGGCATTCATGAGTCCATCTCATAGCGTCATACGAACATCCGCATCTAATCCGGCATCTGGACGGCTGCTAAGTTTACATCACCCATTTCCTGATGGAGGGCGAGTGGGGCGTGAATTCTGGCTCCGCGTCATGGAGCGAAAATCGAATCGCTGGTGGCGTGCGCGCCGGGCTGTCGAGGCACTCCGGGTGACATGGACAGAGCCCGCCGCCGGCACTGCCAACGCTATGCCGGCGGATTTCTCTTCGGAAGCATTGCGCGCCTGGTTCGTGGGGACTCCAGGGCCCGGCAATGCCGCTGAGAGTGCAGGTGACGCGGCCGGAGCAATGCAAAGCGCAGCCCGAGTGGTGCAGGCGACTTATGATGCCCCTTTCCTCGTGCATGGTCAGCTCGAGCCTCCCTCCGCGCTCGCACGTTGGAACGCCGACGGCACGCTTGATCTCTGGCTGCCTAACCAGGCACCGGAGATGTTCCAGAAAGCTGCCGCAGACGTTGCAGGGATTGACCCGGAAAAGGTAAGGATCCACTCGCCCATGCTCGGTGGCTTCTTCGGCCGGCATTTCCTTTACGAGACAGCCAATCCTTTCCCGCAGGCCATCCTGCTCTCCAAGGCAGTGGGGCGACCGGTCAAATTGATCTGGAGCCGCGAGGAGGAGTTTCTGCGCTACGCGCCCCGTCCCATGGGTGTGGCTCGGTTCCGCGCTGCGCTCGATGCTCAAGGCCTGCCCGTGGCTCTGGAGGCCGAAGCTATCGGCGAGGGCCCGACAGAACGCTGGTTCGGTAACAGCCATCGGGTTACTCCGCTCCAGGTGATCGAAAGATCAGGCAGAAGAGACAAGGGCTGCTAGAGGCGAACGGGAGGTCAATCCTGCTCTAGCGACCAAAGGGCTCACAGGCGATCCCGTCGCGATCAGCATCAAGCCACTCTCGATACCCTGAAGAGCCTTTGTAGAGCGGCGGCGCCCCGATGCGCCGGCCGTCGTGCAATCATGGACAGGTCGGGCCTCAAGCAGGGCTTGCGTCGATGGCTAGAGGTTGGAGTTCCAGACCCGGGCAAGGAACACTCAAGTCACCAACGCACTCAGAGGGAACACTGAAGCCTGGACCCCTTAAGAGGTTCAACCTTTATTTCCCCTCAAAAGGCCGCAGCTGACAGTTGCTGCATGGCTTCTGATGCGCGGCTCCGCTCGGGTCGTTTCTATTTAAGCTTAGCAGTTTTGCAGAAATGCAGTTTCTTTCTTCCAAAATATGTAATAACATTATAATATACCGTCTTCCTGATAAGGAAGGCATTCTGTCGAGGCGCTGAACCTTTGCGCAAAGTTTCTTCTTTGGACCAGTTGAACTGGCGTTTTTCCATGCGGGTCCTGCTGCCGGTGGCAGCGAGCACGACCGCTGCGCTCGTGCTGGCAGCCCTTGCTCTGCTTTGGGCTGTTCGCCAAAGCGATCAAATTTCCATGGAACGCCAGCAGCGGGCCACCGAACGCAGCTTTCGGGCTGTCGTCGGCGAGCTGGCCAAAGAGCAGGAAATGGTTGCTGTCTGGAACGAAGCCATTCTTGAACTCGGCAAGTCTCCTCTCGACGGGAAATGGCTTGATGCCAATATCGGCGGCTGGCTGCATAGGACTTTCAGTCATGATCGCACCTATATCTTGAACCCACGCAACGAACCCGTTGATGCGACGATCGACGGCATTCGCGCGGCTACCGGAGAGTTCGAAAGAATTCGCCCCAGCCTCCAAAGTCTCATCCGGGGGCTTCGTGGTGACGCCCGGTCTTCCCACTTCGGGCATGCCGAGCATCCCGTTGATGATGCCTATCTGACAAGCGGCCGGGCCGTTCATGACGCGCATCTGCTGGAGCTGGAGGGCAGGCCGGCAGCCGTTAGCGTCATGAAATTCGTATCTGAGAACGACGATGTCGCTCAGGAACCCGGCAATGAATTTTTGTTGGTCAGTGTGCGCTTTCTTGATGGCAGCTTCCTGGGACAGCTTTCACAGCAGAACTTGATCGAGGGCTTACGATTCTCGCAGGTGAACGAACCCGGTGAAAGCGAAGTCTGCGTGCCCCTCACATCCGACGAGGGCAACCTGATCGGCTATTTCATCTGGCGGCCTGAGCTGCCGGGAACGACCATTCTGCGCGTCATCAGCCCGAGCATCGCTGTCGTTTGCGTTCTGATAATCGGCGTCATGACCTTGCTCGCCCGTTCGCTGCGGCGCTCGATGGCGAAGTTGAGGAAGGCGATTGCCGAACTGCGAGCCAGCGAGGCTCAGGCTCATCATCTTGCCTTTCATGACATTCTGACGGGCTTGCCCAACCGCGCGCTTTTCGATGCCAGCCTTGATCGAGCTCTTGCCGGAGCACGACCGGGTGAGCCGCTGGCTATCCTCATGCTCGATTTGGATCGTTTCAAGCATGTGAACGACACGCTTGGCCACCACGCCGGAGACTGTGTCGTCCAGGAGTTCGGCCAAAGATTGCTCGGCCTTTTACGCGGCAGCGACATCATTGCGCGCCTTGGCGGTGACGAGTTCGCTATCGTTCTGACAGGCATAGCCGGTCGCGATGATGTTGAAACCATCTGTGCGCGCATCCTCGATGCAGTCCGGAAGCCATTTGACATCGCAGGCCGCCAAGCCTTCGTCGGCGTCAGCATCGGTGTTGCCTTGGCGCCGGATGCGGGTTCCGAGCGCATCGATCTCATGCGCAAGGCCGATATCGCGCTCTACCAGGCCAAGGCTGAAGGGCGCGATGCTTACCGAATCTTCACGGCGGTCATGGATGAGACCGTAAAGATGCGCAGCACGATCGAAGAGGAGTTGCGTGCGGCTCTCGTGACCGGCAATGATCTGAGGCTCTTCTACCAGCCGCTGGTTGACGTTGACGGGCAATCCGTTATCGGGCTTGAGGCGCTTGTCCGCTGGTATCATCCAACCCGCGGCATGATTGCGCCTAATCAGTTCATTCCAATTGCCGAGGAAGCCGGTCTCATCTCGCTATTGGGCGAATGGGTTTTGCACCAAGCCTGCCTTGCTTCAAAGCGTTGGCCCGACTTGTCGATTGCCGTCAATCTCTCGCCGGTCCAGTTCCGCTCCGGCGATCTTGCTCAGCGCCTTATTGGGATTGTCAGCGAAACCGGAGCCGATCCGCGCTGCATAGAATTCGAGATCACCGAAAGTCTGCTGCTCGATGACAGCGATCTTTCCCGCTCTGCCTTGAAGAGACTGAGACAGGAAGGCTTCAAGATTGCTCTCGACGATTTCGGAACGGGCTATTCCAGCCTCAGCTATCTTCGCCGCTTCGAGGTCGACAAGATCAAGATTGATCGCTCCTTCGTGCAACACCTCGGCGAGCAGGACGAGTCCGTCGCAATCGTGACGGCCATCGTCAGTTTATGCCGCGCCATGGGCTTGACAGTCACTGCGGAAGGTGTGGAGACGGAGGATCAAAAGATCTTTTTGTCGCAAACGGGATGCAACGAGATGCAAGGCTTCTTGTTCTCCCGTGCACTTCCTGAGGAACAGATCGCAGATCTTCTCAGTAGCTCGGACAATATGCTGGGCGCTCAAGGTTCCGCCAAGCCAGCCCTGTCTGTTTCCCATTCAGGTAAAGGAATAGCGAGAGCGAAGAAGGCGCTCGCCTGATTTTCCTGCAGGCGCGGTTTCGGGTGCGCCTGCATTAGCAGGCAGGGGCTATCATTCCGGCGTGTCGAGAAGCTCGGACATGGCGCCTGGCCGGGGTTTCGTCAGGATCTGAATGCGCCTTCCATCAGGAAACTCGATGGTTCGTAGGGTCATGACTTCAAGGCCGGAATTGAGACCTTCACGCACCCTGGCCGCCCGAGTACTTCGCATCGTTTGCTCGGCTACGTCACGTCGCGGGTTCACTTGTCTTTGGCGCTCGCTCCTCGCCGTCGTAACTTCGCGTGAAGACTTGCCGTCTCTGCGCTCGGTCACTGCCCGCTGGGCAGAGCTCTTCGCAACCGGCTTCCGTTCCCCCGCTGAAGAGGCTTCTTTGGAACGTTGCTGGGCAGGGCCCTTGATCTTCTCACCGACGTTGGTCACTGCCGTTGTGCTTGCTGGTGGTGCTGAAGATTGTGGGGCAGCAGCCTTGGCTTCAGGTGCTGAGGGAGCAGGGGCAGCGCTTGGCGCCGACGCTCCCGCCTCGGGAGGTGGATCGACCCAAGGCCGCGCTGGCTGTGCGCTGCCGGAGGACGCGGCTGCAGCAAGCCCCAAGGCCAAGCTCAAGGCTCCGATGGGAAGCAACCGTGTTTCCATGACAATCTCCTAGTTTCGTGGGAAGGGAACGCTTGCCTAGCCTGTCTTGGTTCCATGGATCGACGTTCACTAACGATCGACTATCGAAGACAAAGATGGCGCTGAACACTTCTTGCACAAGCTTGGCAGCGACAAAGCAGGGAGGAGCTTCACGCGAGATAGGCTGATGAATCAAAACATCGCGCTGACTGCAGACCCGACGGCCTGGGCGCCTTGGTACCCTCGTCGTCATGGAGGTGGTGCTCGGTATTGACAATCTCACCTTCATATCCATCCTCACCAACAAGCTGCCCGCATATCGGCAGGCTCAAGCAGGGCGCACCGGCATCGGCTTGGCCCTCATTCTGATCGCGCGTGGGCTCCTTCCCGCCTGGAAGACAGCGAAGGAAATCCATCAAAATGTTGATCGGGATCATGGACCGAATCTCTTCGACGGCAAGCAGCCCGATATAAGCCTCGCCTCTGCTATCGTGCAGATCCTCATGCTTGACTTGATCTTCTCCGTTGACAGCATCATTACGACCGCCGGCATGACGGATCATGTCCCGATCATGGCAATTGTCGCCGTAACCGTCATGCTTCTCGCGGCCGATCCGCTCTCGTGTTTTGTTCAGGCTAATCCCACGATGGTCATGCTGGCGCTGGATTTCCTGTTGATGACCGGCATGACCCTAATTGCGGATGGCTTCGGGGTGTGCGTGCCTAAGAGCTATATCTACGCTGCTATGGCATTTTCGGCTCTCGTTGAGGCCTTGAACATTCTTTTGGGCAGGTGCAAAAAAGCAGCAGAGTGAGCTGACTTAGCGAGCATGCTGCAATGCGTGTCTGAACCTTGAAGAGAGGGGTTCTCTTTTCAAAAAGGCGGCTCCATATTTGTGGAGTCGCCCTCGTAAGTCACTTCCCTATATGATATAGAAGTCAGCATTGGTGACCGTCTCATTGGCACCGATATTGGCAAAGACGGTCCTGCCACCTGCAGCGCTGCCGTTATAATCGTACCAAACGTCACCCGTGGTCTTGTTGTAGCCAATGAAGTCGTTCGAATCCTTGGCGCCAGATCCAATGATGAAGTGAGAAGAGCTTAGTGTGCCCGTATACTTCAGGGATTTGAAGACAGCGTTCTCCAGTCTGATCGTGTCGTATCTTGCATCAAAGTCCAGGATGCTGTCTTTGTTCAGAGAACTGTTTAGAGCCGTATTGAAGACGAAAATGTCATTCCCAGCTCCTCCGTAGAGGAGGTCATTCCCTGCGCCGCCATACAGCTTGTCGTGGCCATTGCCACCTCTGATCGTATTGCTGGCCGCATTGCCTGAGAGTGTGTTATTAAGGTCGTTTCCAACCAAATAGATTGCAGAACTGCCAAAAGCATACATGTTCTCGACATAGTTCGAAAGAACATAGCTTACGCTTGTCCGAATAAAATCGCTGCCGCCGGCGGCCGATGTTTCGATGACAACGTCACCACGGTTGTCAACGTAATAGCCGTCGTTGCCGCTGCCGCCAGACATACGATCAGCCCCTTCGGCACCATTGAGCAAATTGCTGGACGCATTGCCAATCAGCGTATTGGATAAGGCATTGCCGGTTCCACGAGAGGCCGTTCCTGATAGAATCAGTCTCTCAACGTCAGCACTCAAGGCAAAATTGATGCTGCTATACACAGTATCATAGCCGCCCAGGCCACCATTCGGTTTCTCGACAACACGATCACCAACGTTGTCGACATAGTAGACATCGTTGCCGTCGCCTCCCTCCATGGAGTCGGCTCCTAGTCCGCCATTGAGTGTATCGTGGCCAACTCCGCCTTTGAGGGTATTTGCGGCAGCGTTGCCGGTGAGCTTATTGTTGAGTTCGTTGCCGGTCAGAATGAGCGTTCCGACACCCAGAGCTGAAATGTTCTCGACATTCGCGGACAGGGTGTAGTTGACGGAGGTGAAGACCTGGTCCGCGATTCCCTCACCGGGGGCTTCCACCACGAGGTCGCCGGTATCGTCGACATAGTACGTGTCGCTACCGAGGCCGCCTTCCATCCGGTCCTCGCCGGCCAACCCGTCAAGAATATTATTGAGAGCGTTCCCGATCAGATTATTGCCAGATGCCGTATTGCCTTTGGCGATGATAGCCGATCCAGTCAGGATCAATCTTTCAACCGCGCCGGAAAGGAGGTAATTGACGCTACTGTAGACAGTATCGATGCCGCCGAGGCCAGCATTGACCTTTTCAGTGACAATATCGCTGACATTATCGACATAATAGGTATCGTCGCCGTCGCCGCCTTCCATACTGTCAGCGCCTGCGCCGCCGATGAGAGTGTCGTTTCCGCCGAAGCTCTTCAGTACATTTACGGCAGCATTACCCGTCAGCCGATTGTTCAAGGCATTGCCATAGCCGTTGATGGCACTGGTGCCCATCAACGTCAGGTGCTCGACATTATCGTCGAGTGTATAGGTAATCCAGGATTGGGCGAGATCATCAGTACCCTCGTCCGCCTGCTCAATGATCTTATCTGTGGAATGATTGATGGTATAGGTGTCGTTACCCCCAAGACCATGCATTTCATCGCCCACGGCAGTGCCCGGTAGCGAATCGTTACTGGCGCTGCCGAATACCGGGTTTAATTGTCCCGGAACAGAAACGGCTCCTGCGTCCGAACCATAGAAAGTGTTGCCATAGACTGAAGTTCCGGTCGCACCGCCGTCGTCGTTAGTAGGCTCTTCCCGGACGCCCCAGCGGGAGTTGACGGCGCCATCAGAATAGATGCTGTTGTTGAAGATCTGCGTGCCAGTTGAGTAGTAAATACCTCCGGTAATGGAGCTGTCGTCTCTCAGGCGGATGTTGATCTCGTCATAGGTGTTATCCGCCTCTTGCGAGTTGTTGTAGATAAGGCTCCCTTTGACGATGGTGTCCGTCGAACCCTCGATCCGGATGCCCTGGCGTAGATTGCTGTATACCTTGGCACCGTCGATCGTCACATCGTCTGTCAGTTTGACGAGGATACCCTCCTTCGTGTTTCCGTAATACTCACCTCCGACGACCTGAATATCACTAACCCAAACGAAAGGTGATCCGTCTTCCGGCGGTACATCGCCGCGTTGGATGGTCAGGCCAGCCGATCCGTTTGAATAGGCCGTGTTGTTTTCCAGCGTGAGCTGTGTCGTGGCATTTTGTATGTTGAAGCCGTGGCGGTCATTGTCATAGGAAACGTTGTTCCTGTAGATGCCGCCGGCGACAGCATCTGCCACGAAACCGTCGAGTCCGTTTCCATGAGCGACGCAATTCTCGATTGTCATATTCGTGGTGACTTCGTGCGGATTGAAGCCATAGGCCGTGCAGTTTTTGATCTCAACGCCTGAAAGCGTGATGTCAGATTGAACGTGACCTTCATCAGCCTTCGCACCGCAGATGAAGCCAGCTTGATGCCCGACATTATTGGCGCGATTGCCGTCGATCGTCAGGTTGGAGACTGAAACATCCGAAACGTCGGTTAGCGCGGTTCGCACGATACCGTTGATTCTGAAGTTGAAGCCATCGACGAGCCTGATGACGGTCTCACCCATTCCCTCGCCGACGAGCGCGACACCGGAAAGAAGTTCGATGGGACCCACGGAGGGGTTGGCCGGATCGCCTGTAACTGCATAAGTACCGGCTGCCAGTTTAACAGTAACCTGGCCGGCTCCAGGATTCTTCATGTACTCGATATTGGCGTCTTTGATAGCCGCAGCGATGGCAGCCATGTCCTGCTGAGCGTTTCCAGTCGGCGGAGCAACGGTGATAGTTGTGGCCATTTATGAAAGGTCCCTTGCTGAGTAATCTTGATATAGCGAAGGACAATTTTCTATCGATTGCGCCTTGGGGGTAACACCTTAGCGTAGCTGGGCTATGAGGAATTGGAGTATGCTTGTCCTCAGCACAAAAAGACTGCGCTCATGATGATGTCGGACGCGAAAATCCGTCTTGAAGAGTTCTAAAAATAACGAAGAGTTGCTGCTTACTCAGGCGTTCTAAAATAAAAGTTTTAGCAAAAAACCTTATAGGTTTAAGTGCCTTGAGCTTCTAGGGCGAAGCGGAAAGCGCTTGTGCAGTAACTACACCCGGACAGGCAAAGTTTCTAAATATCCTGCAGAGCCTCGCTGCAAATTTGCCGGTAAATTTTTCTCCTTAGCGCATGTGTAGCAGAAAACTCAATCTGCATAACGGCTGGAGGTTTTACCTTGTCGTGAGGCAATGTGTGGCAAGTTTTAAGCATAATTCGTCACAAAATGCTTTGCTGCAAAAGGTTTCGAATTCTTTCGAGTTAAATCGCCCTTTGGTGGGAGTAGTTCTCCTGTTAATCCCTCGGGGGTATCTCGCCAGCCGAAATAGTGACGAGAAAACGCAGGTGCCGAGAGTATTTATTTGGCCTGTGCCGGCGCCTCATTTTTTGCGCCTTGATCTCACTCTTGTTCATCGGGAACAGCCCAATGCAAATTAGTATCTTTGGAATTGGCTATGTAGGAGCCGTATCGGCCGCATGCCTGGCCAATGATGGCCATAATGTCATCGCTGTTGATCCAAACCCGCAGAAAGTTGAACCTCTGAATGCAGGTGTCAGCCCAATTGTCGAACCGGGCCTCGATGGTTTGATCCAGGATGGAATCCGCAACAAGCGTTTGAGAGCCACCAATGATGTCCGTGAGGCCATTCAAGGCTCTGATCTCTCCTTTGTTTGCGTGGGGACGCCGTCTCGACCGAACGGCTCACTCGATACAGGCTTTGTTGCCGCTGCCGCGGAAGAGATCGGTGCTGCTATCCGAGAGAAGAATTCCTTCCACTCCGTTGTCATGCGCTCGACCATTCTGCCTGGTACAATGGAAAGCATCATCGTGCCTGCGTTGGAGCGGACATCAGGGCGCCAGGCAGGTGTCGGATTCGGCGTAGCTTATTATCCCGAGTTCTTACGGGAGAGCACTGCGATCGCAGATTACTACGATCCCGGTGCCATCATTTTCGGGCGTCACGATCAAGCTACAGTCGATCGTCTGTTGGAGCTACATAAGATCTTTAAGGCGGAGCCAAGAATCGTATCAATCCGCACCGCCGAAGCAGTGAAGTACACCAACAATGCTTGGCACGCACTGAAGATCAGCTTTGCCAACGAGATCGGAAATATCTGCAAGGCAGCTGGTATCGATGGTCACGCCGTCATGGATGTTCTGTGCGCGGATACACGCCTCAATATTTCCAAGGCCTACCTCAAGCCTGGTTTCGCTTTTGGCGGATCGTGCCTGCCTAAGGATCTGAGGGCACTGCGCTTCGCGGCACGCAAGCTCGAGGTTCCGACGCCTGTGCTCGATGCAACGATGGAGGCAAACGAAGAGCAGTTGCGCCGCGCTTATTCCATGGTTGCTGCAACAGGAAAACGACGCATCGGCATCATCGGATTGAGCTTTAAGCCAGAGACGGACGATCTGCGCGAGAGCCCGCTCGTGGAACTCGCTGAACGCCTCTTCGGTCGCGGCTATGACATTCGGATTTATGACCCGAATATTCAGGTCTCGAAACTCACCGGTGCCAATCTGCAATTCGTGCGCTCACATTTGCCGCATCTCGCATCGCTGCTGACGGCGGACATTGATGAAGTCGTCGACCATGCCGAGGTCTTTGTTCTCGGGAATCGTGCTGAAGCCGCGCGCTTGATGAGCGTCGTTGATGACGGTCGTCCGCTCATCGACCTCGTCCGTATTGATCAGACAAGGTGTTCAGGTGATTTTTATCAGGGAATCTGCTGGTAATACCAGCAGTATCCGACTCTCGGAGTCGGTATGGGCACATTTGCTCTATGTCGTTGCCGTCACAGGGTTTGCTGTCGAACTTCCGGCGGAAGCCTATGGCATGATCGGTGGCGGCTTCATCGGCACGGTCGGCTTTCTGGCGATCTGGCGTTACGGCTGGGGCGGGCTGCACTTTGCCCGTGCGCTGATCTACCGGAAGAAGGTGTTCCCGCAGATGCGGAAGGCAGCGGATGCCGTCGTTACGCAGGAGGCACCCAACGCCTACCTGCTCGTAACGACCTTCCGGATCGACGCAGCCGTTACGAGGCGTGTCTATAAGGCGGCTTTCGAGGCTGCTCTTGCGGCTCCAGGAAAGGTCACAGTCGTCGCCTCCATTGTCGAGACAGCCGATCAGAGACTGGTAAAGGCAATTTTCCGCAGCCTCTGCTCGGATCAAGACAAAGTAGACTTGGTCGTGGTCAGGATTGCCGGTACGGGCAAGCGTGATGCCCTTGCCTATGGCTTCCGAGCCATTGCCCGTCGATGCCCGTCCAACGACGATGTTGTCGCCGTCATCGACGGCGACAGCATCATCCCACGGGATCTTATTCAAAAGTGCGCGGGCTTCTTTCAACTAGACTCCCAAGTCGGTGCGCTCACGACTGATGAGGTCAGCGAGGTTCGAGGCCGACGCATCTTCCAAGAATGGTATGCGCTTCGCTTCGCCCAACGCCACACGCTCATGTCTTCCATGGGGTTGTCGGAGCGGGTTCTGACGTTGACCGGCCGCATGGCTATGTTTCGCGCCAGCATCGTCAGCAATCCGGAATTCATCCGCCAAGTAGAGCTGGACTACATCGATCACTGGCGGCTGGGTCGTTTCAAATTTCTGACGGGCGACGACAAGTCGAGTTGGTTCTGGTTGCTCCGCAACGGTTACAAGATGATCTACGTCCCAGACGTGGTGGTTCTGACTGTGGAAGATCCGCCGACCGATAACTTCATTTCATCTGCCGCCATGCTCATGGTGCGCTGGTTCGGCAATATGCTGCGCACCAATTCGCGCGCCTTGGCGGTGGGGCCGAAGAAAATCGGCTGGTTTACATGGTGGGCCATCCTGGACCAGCGCATGTCAATGTGGACATCCCTTGTTGGATTCGCAGTGGCCATGATCGCCACCATCTTTGTCAGCGGGTACGCATTCCTACTCTATGCATTATGGATTCTCACATCGCGCTACGTATTGACCCTTTCACTTCTCACGTCGCGCCCGCGGGTATCGGTATTCTATCCGTTCCTTCTTTACTTCAATCAGATCTTTGGGTCGCTGATGAAGGTCCATATTACGTTTCGCTTGGATCGCCAGAAATGGACGCGTCAGAAGACGACATCGGGGGCACGGAGCTCAAAGCGACCTCTTATCGCGAGCGACTTCATGTCGGCCTACATGCACACTCTTTCTCTGGCCGCATTCCTCACTCTTCTGGCGTGGAGCGTCGATGTGCTCCCAACTCCTAGAGCCCTGCTGTTCTTTCCTTAAACAACGCAATCTGCATGGAGAAACCCAATATGTCGACGATTACGCATGAAGCTGAGGTCCAACGCCAGCATCCGCGTTATCGCCTCCCCATGAGATGCCTTCATAATGGAATGTCCGTCTCCGTTATCGATCTCTCAGTCGGCGGCATTGGCATCAGAACCGGCGTAGTTGACGCCCGCTCTGGTGACATTGTCGACCTCGTACTGGTTTTCCCATTCAACGGTTACGAGCTGACTCTACCAGTCAGGGCAGAGGTTCGCTACGTGAACCAGGATCTGGGCCGGGCTGGTCTGCGGTTCGTGGATGTTTCTCCGCGTCAGCACAATCTTCTCCGCTTCATTCTCGATGCGTATCTCTCAGGAGAAGTCGTAGAGGCCGGCGACGTGCTTGATGTCGTTTCACGGCGCAATGAGGGAAAAACACGGGAGGTGCCCCAACGTCCAAAACCCCAGGGCTTGGTTGCGAATCTCGCGTACCATGGACGCAGCATTGCAGGGTATGGAATCATTGCGGGCATCACGCTTTTTCTTCTCGGATTCATCGGCACAGGTGTGTTCCAGAAGATGTATATGATCCCGGCACAGTCGGCTTTGATTACGGCGGATCTTGTCACGGTTCCGGCTCCCTCGAGCGGCCAATTAACCTTCATTGCAGCCGGCAATGAGGTGCAGTCAGGCGAGCCGCTCCTAACGATCCAGGGTCCACAGGGAAGCAGCAGCATCGTCATTGACAGCCCCTGTGACTGCGTCATCCAAGCTCGATACAATCGCCCGTCGAGTTTTGTCCGCGAGGGGGCGCCAATCCTAGTCCTTCGCGAGAAGACAAGCACTCCCTACATCACGGCGAGCATTCCCCAGAGCGATGTTCTGCGCTTCTACCGTGGCGCTCGAGCGATTATTGAGTACGCAGATGGGATCCTCGTACGCGACGTGGAAATTGAGCCTCTGCCAACCTACTCCGATACTGACGCGAGCACAGGCCGCTTCCTCGTGAAGTTGTCTCCAGGGCGGGAGTTAGAGAATACGGCAATTGGTCAGCCCGTCTCCGTTATCTTCGATACATTCTCAGGGTCAACGCTCAGCACGACAGCCAGCAAGGTGAATGCCAACGTGATCTGGGCCGGAGCAAAATTCGCCTCATTCTTCCGTTCGGGTGACAAGCATGTTGAAGAACAGCGAGCAGCTGAAGCTCCCGATGCTCCCGGTGACAAACGCATCGCCACTCTCAAATGAAAGCGCAGCTCATACTGCGATAGTGCCTGCACAGCACAAGGGATATTCTGGAGATTGATCATGGATAACATCATTCCGGTTCTGATGTGTGGAGGTTCCGGAACTCGCCTCTGGCCGGTTTCCCGCGCCAGCGAGCCCAAACAGTTTCACGTGTTCTCGGGCGAAAGAAGCCTCTTCCAACAAACAGTTCAGCGCTTCAGCACGGAGCTATATGCCGAGCCACTCATCATCGTGAACAACAATCACCGTGATCTTGCATTACGCGAGATCGGCGAGCTGAGATCTGGTCCCGGCCGTCTGCTCGTAGAGCCGTCGGTCCGGAGCACGGCGCCGGCAATTGCTGCGGCCGCTGCCTTGATCGCGGAAGAGGATCCTGACCGCCTGATGCTGGTTGCTCCCAGTGATCACCTGATCGAGCAGGCGGAAGTCTTCTCAGACGCCGTCGCTCAGGCGGCTCAAGCTGCTCGTCAGGGGCAAATCGTTCTCTTTGGGATCCGGCCGACGCATGCCGAGACAGGATTTGGATACATTGAAGTCGGCGATTTTTTCGATGCCGTGAGCTTCAGGGTTGCTGGATTTGTCGAGAAGCCGAAGCGGACCATTGCTGACGCGCTGTTTTTGGGAGGTCGCCACCTTTGGAATAGCGGTATCTTCATGTTCACGGCGCGCACCATCATAGAGGAGTTGCAGGAATATGCTCCAGATGTGATCAACTGCGCTCAGCGGGCTGTCACGATGGCCCACCGCAGCAATGATACCATCCGTCTTTCTGCTGATTTTGAGACAGCTCCTGCGATTTCCATCGACTATGCTGTGATGGAAAAGAGCGAACGTCTTGTCTGCGTTCCCGTATCGCCGGACTGGCGTGATCTCGGCTCCTGGTCAGCTCTTTGGGACGTCGGCTCAAAGGACGGTAATGGGAACGTCGCTCGAGGCGATACCATTCTCCACGACGTCCGCAATAGTTATGTGCATGGCAATTCACGACTCATTGCCGTCATGGGCGTTGAGAAGATCGTCGTCGTCGACACTGCGGACGCAGTTCTCGTCGGATCTCTCGATCAAGCCCAGAATGTGGGGCGCTTGGCAAGCGAACTGGCAGCGGCGCGACGGCCTGAGGCCAATCTTCATCGCAAGGTCCGCAGACCCTGGGGATCATACGAGTCTCTTCGTGTCGGGGAAGGATTTCAAGTCAAGCACATCATTGTCGATATCGCAGGGCGGTTGTCGCTTCAGTATCACCACCATCGCTCAGAGCATTGGACGGTCGTTTCCGGAACGGCACGCGTCACGGTCGGCGATAGGGTTTTCGTAATGACGACGAACGAGTCCGTTTACATTCCGAAGGGAGACATTCACAGGTTGGAGAATATCGGCGACGATGAGCTGCATCTGATCGAAGTACAATGCGGAACGTATCTCGGCGAGGACGATATCGTGCGCCTGGAGGATCAATATGATCGCATTATTGCGAGCTGATCGCCGCCTGTCAGTATCTGTCGCCCTCATGTCGTTGGTCCTGAGCTCAGGCATCTGGGCTCAGGAGGTCAACGAGGTTTCCCGTCTCGCTGAAGAAGCCCGCCAAGCCTTTCTCTCGGCAGAACAGGGAGCAGGGCCGAAGCAGAAGGCGGTCTCCTATCAGGTGGCTTTAGCTCGCATTGAACTTCTTGAGAAATTCGCGGGGTCGGAGAATTCCGGTTCTATCGACTTGCGGGATAGCGCGCGGGCAGAGCTCGTTCGGCTTGCTGGTGATGGGCTAAATCACGATATGTTGGGTGCACTCCTGCTGCAGGCGTCCCTGGCGGACCTCACGACCAACCAGTCGAGCGCCGACCGGATCGAACTCGGTGTGACACTCCATCAGCTTGCCAGCGCACAGCGGGCACCTGAGTACAGGGCTGCAGCCTTCATTGAGATCGGGCAGGCTTACAGCAAGATTGGCGTGCAGGATCGTGCATTGCGCTTTGCCACTCTTGCGCTCGATACAGCAAAAGCGATCCCTGGGGCGGGAGAACAGTCGGGAGCTTATAACGCGGTTTCCCATCTTGCTGCCAATCTTGGTCCGACGGGATTTTCGCTTGCGGAGCGCGCCATCGCTCTTATCCCGCGCCCTCGGGATCGGGCTTATGCCCGGCAGGATCTTGCCCTTGCGAAGCTAAAAGGAACTCCATGGCAGAAGGCCTCGAAAGATCAACTGGAGGCTGAGGTCCGCCAACGTCTCGATGCAGGAGATATCGAGGGAAGTCTGCAACTTGCCCTGGCTCTCCCTGGCAGTGAAAGACAAGAGGATCTTCTATCCGATCTCCTGACTGCTGCACTCGAGCGCCAGGATTTCAAAGCAGCTGTCGCGGCTGCTCAAGGCTTCTTCAATCCCAGTGATCAGCAAAAGGCATTCGCCTCGATCGTGAAGGAGCTGGTCACCAAGGGCGTTCCCTTGCAGGCAGCCAGTCTCCTTGAGATGATCCAGGACAGTGCAGCGAAGGTCACGGCGCAGCTAGCCGTTGCGAGTGAGTTGGGGCGAACTGGCTATGGCGGCATGGCGGAACAATTGTTCTCTCAAGCGCTACAGGGCGCCGAACGGTCGGATCAGGCCGCACAGGCCGTGATTTGGCCCGAAGCAGTCCGAGCCTTGACGCGTGCAGATCGATTTGACGATGCATTGGACTACGCAAAGCGTTTGGATCCTAGCTCGGAAACTTCCTCAGCCTTGGGAGATCTGGCCAAACGCCTCGCCGAAAACAACCGTCTTGCGGAGGCTGAACGCTTGCTGCCCCAGATCGAGCAAAGGGAAGATCGCTCCCATGCTCTGAGCGGGATTGGTCGGGCGAAAGCTCAGGCAGGCGATGTTGCTGGAGCTTTGCAGATCATTGGAGAACTCACTGATCCGGAGGACAGCGGGCGGGTTCTCTCAGCTATTGCAAAGACGCACTCTCAATCAGGTAAGTTCACCGAGGCAGCTAATCTCATCCGACGGATTGAGGACAAGGAGTACCAAGTCGAATCCTGGGTTGAGATTGCGCGTCAGGCGAGCAGGAGAAAGGAAGCGAAGACTGGCGATGAGGCCCTCAGCGAGGCCATTCGGATTGCTGAGGCTCAAGAGAAGCTCGATCGGGACAAGGCATTTTATATAATCGTAAAGTCTCTTGCTGACCTCGGGAGCAAAGACCGCGCGGGTGAACTGAAGCAGCGTATTATAGACGATAAGTTCCGCGCACGCGCCGACGAAGCAATCGCCAAAGCGGATGCCAAGCAAGCTGTCGAGCAAAAGAAGCGCAGCAACCTCCCTGATGCTGTTCTCAGACGCAGTTTCAGCCGAAGGATGAGCGACCAGGATAAGCAGGAGATCGCGTTGGACCTGGTTGGTCTCCCAGGCGGCATTATTCTTGGATCTGAACTCATCCGCTCCATTGAGGACGATAGGGCGCGTGGAACTGCCTTCCGCCGTCTTGCCGAGGCGCAGACGGTCCTTCTCTCTGGTCCTGCCAAGGAGGAAAAGGAAGAGGCTGCCGATTCCGTGGAGAATCTGCCGCCGGATTCCTCCGCAGAAAATGAGATCGGGCATGAAAGGCGGACACGTCGAGGTCTTGTTTTTGCGCAAGTCGAGAATGAAACACCCACCTCCAATCATTTTCCGTTGCCTCAGAGTTTTGCTACAGCGGCTGACATTCGGGCTATCGTCCCGTGGCCTTCAGGCTCAGTCGCTGGCGTAACATTTGCGAACTATAATCTTTATCTCTCCAAATTTCTGGATGAAGGCCCAAGCGGGAATACCCGCCTTGAACAAGCGATCCGCTATCAGGGAACTCCAACGCCGCGCATCATTGTCGTTCAATCCGGTATTGCAACTTTGGGAATGATCGCCCGCCAGCTGCAAGGGACGCAGGATCAGGATCTGATCACCATCGACGGCGATGTCCTCACTCTTCGCGTGCCGGTCTTCGTCGCTCCAGGAGCTCGCCTCATTCTGTCGCGCCTGGATATGCCCACCTATCGCTTCAGTGCAAATGCGGGAGCGTTCATTGCCAGTGCCGGTGAGCTTCACGTCGTGGATGCGAATATTGTCGGATACGATGAAAAGGTAGGCCAGCCCGCCTGGTCCGACAAAAGCAAGATTCATGAGTTTCGCCCCTTCCTCCTGAGTTGGGGTGACGGACGCATGAACGTGGCGGGATCAGCCTTGACCGCGTTGGGATACGAGAACTCCAAGTCCTTCGGGCTTTCCTATTCATCGGGCCCGATCCGCGTTGCTGAATTGCGCGACCAGGCACATGCGACCGGATATGTGGTCGACAACGTCTTCCGAAACTCGCATTTCGGTTTCTACTCATATGAAGCGGAGAACATTCACATCATCGGCAACGAGTATGTCGATAACGTTATCTACGGACTCGATCCTCACGACCGCACACGCAGGCTGACGATTGCCTTCAATACGACCTATGGGACAAAGGTCAAGCACGGCATCATTATCTCGCGTGAGGTAGATGAGAGCCAGATTATCGGAAACCTGACTTTCGACAATGTCGGGTCGGGCATCATGCTCGATCGAGATAGTTCCAATAACTTCGTTCACGCCAACACTTCCTTCGGTAATGCTCAGGACGGCATCACGCTTTTCGAAAGTTCCTGCAATCTGATGACCAACAATCACCTTCTCGCCAACAAGCGCGACGGCTTGAAGGTTCGCAACAGTTTCGACATTGGCGCCTATGACAACCGGATCGAGGCAAATGGAGGCGCAGGGGTCAACGCCTATGTGGCGAATCTCCTCGAAACGAAGAGTGGCGAAACGCGGGACTTCAGACTTGATCCCTATGATGCTGTAACGAGTATCTCCCTACGGCGTAACCGATTTTCGTCCAATGGTGTCGGCATCAATGCCCAGGGTGCTTCCGGCGTCGCTATGTTCTCGAACAGGTTCGTGAAGCAATCCCGCCGCCTTTTCGGTGGCGACTTGCGTGGACTGGAAGGACAGGTGCTACAAACTGCTTTCAAAACCAGCGCTTTGATTGCAAGCACCTGCCGTCCGATGCGGCCAGCCGTTGTCTGCCAGTTGCGCGAGAAGGGATACTTTGAGGGCGGAGCCGACCTTCACATCTTCGACCCGCAGGGCAAAGTGGATTGCACAACGACGGACGGCTCTGTGCAGCAGCAGGCTTTCTCCAACACATCTCAAGGCACTTAGGGACCGGCATGAAGCGCATTTTGGCCTTTCTGATCTTGAACCTTCTGGCCGCGGGACCCTCATATGCCCAAGTGAAGCCGGTCGGTGTCTTTGACGTGGAGCAGCGTCGCGTCGCTCTTTCCCAACCTGTCTTTGCCGGCATCCGGGCAGCCTGCCTTGCCATACCACGCGATGCATCGTGGAATGCGCTCAAGCCGATCACGGGTCTTAAAGCGACTGAGGGTTATGGGACAGATGGCGCGGCTAATGATTACGCCTGGGCCGTAATGGTGCTGACAGGTCGCGCGCTCGCAGGCGACGTGGCCTCCGAGACCGCTTTGCGCGACCTTCTTCTCGCCTGGTCCAAGGCCAATGCCTTAGCACAAACGGAAGTAGAAAATGATGCCTACTATGCTCTGAAGCGTGTGCTCCTGCCGACCGTGGTTGGCTACTCGGTCGTCCAGCGCGGCCTGGACGACGAGCAGCGGCGAGTTATTGCCGGCTGGATCTATCCTCTTGTCCGCAAGATCGATTCCAATTTTGACGGATCCGTTGATCACAACAATCATCGTTACCTGACTGACAGCGTGTTGATGGCCTGGGGGGTGGTGGCAGGCGATGAACAACTCTATGCCAAAGCCATTGGTCGCTACCGCACCATTCTCTCGGAGGCGCGGGCTGATGGGAGTCTTCCTCTCGAAACCCGAAGGGGTGCTCGGGCCCTGTGGTATATGCGTCAATCCCTCTCCAGCATGACGGTCATGGCAGAAATTGCAGCTGCGAGAGGAGCGGATCTTTACGGGTTGAATGAGGGCGGCGTCACCTTTGACCGCATCCTTTCCTACACGCTCAACGGAATCACCGAACCACATGTGGTTCTTGCCTATGCCTCGGAGAATTATATTCCGGGCGACGAGTCCGATTTCCGAAAGCCAGATCTCGGCTTCCTAACCAAACGTGGCCACGGCCGCCACTACATGGCATGGGCTGAGGCGGTTCTCTCGCGTGATCGTGCAGGCCTTGCTACGCGCAGGCTCAAAGCCCTTTTCATGCGAAGCCTCAAGAACGAGCGGCCGCTCATCGATGAGTTCGCCGGCGGCAACGCGACCTGCATCTGGGGGCGGGGATGACGAAATCTTTCTGGCTCAGCACCATTTTTTCGGCTACGGTTCTTGTGGCCCTTGGGCCGGCATGGTCCCAAACTGCGCCCGACGCGCAGATGCGAAGAAGCTTCCAGTCAGCGATGGAGCAGATAGGAAAGCTGCGCGAACGCCAGGATCAGGAAGCCTTTGTCGAGCAGGCACAGATCCTCCAACGTGGCCTGCCGATCAGCGAAGATAACCCTTTACGCAAACCACAACCGGATGAAGCCGAGCGGCTTCTGGAGCGTGCCCTTGCCAATCCGGGGCCTCATTGGTCCTCAGCCGCTGTTCGGCGGGCCAAGATGCTGCTCAATCACGATAAGGAGCAAGCTTCGGGCAAACGTGCCGCTGAACTCCTGCGCCGCGCGGCCGCCATGCAGAACCGCGAGGCGGCTTATCTGTTGGCGGGACTGATGGAAGCTGGCACCGGTGTCCCGCAGGACGCTGCAGCTGCAAAGGGCTTGTATCAGGTTGCGCTGCGTTTGGGGCATGGTCCCGCAGGTCTGGCCCTCGCAAGGCTCGAGAGCGATGCAACAAAGGCAAATATCTTTGCCACGCAAGGGTTGAGACTTCTCTTCCAGGATGCGAGGCAGGGATCTGCGGATGCCGCCAAGACACTCGCAGATCATTATCACTCAACCAGTGACAGTGCGCCTGAGCGCTTAAGTGTCGCTCTCGAATGGTATCGCCGTGCCTCGGATCTCGGCGATCCGGAGGCATCCTTGCGCCTCGGTCGTATGAGGCTGGATCCTAAAACTGCTCTCTATCAGCCCCAGGAGGCACGGTCTGCTTTCGAGAAGGCAGCCAATGGCGGATTGGTAGAGGCAGCGCTCGTTTTGGCGGAGGATCCACACAAGGGAGGTGCGCTCGGAGTCTCGGCGACTGAGGCAGAGCTCTGGCTGAACAGAGCTCTCGACACCAAGAAAGCACGTGCGCTGGTGCTCGGGGCCGAAATTTACAGCCAGCAGGGCGGCGAGGGGCGTGAGAAGGCGAAACTGCTTTTGATTGAAGCCATGCAGAATGTTGACGACGATCCCAGCGTCCTTGTTGCTCTCGGCCGGCAGCTTCGCAATGGCGATCTCATTGAGCGCAACCTGCCGCAGGCTATCGCGCTCTTCGATAAGGCAGCAATCTTAGACAATGCCACGGCGTCTTATGAATATGCGCGTACGGTCCTCTCTTATCCTGATGCCACCACTGAACCGATGCGCAAGACGGCTATCGCGCGGCTTCAAGCTGCAGCAGAGCTTGGGCATGGGAAAGCAGCGATCAGCCTTGGCGACGCTCTTCTGAACGGGAATGGTGTTGCCCCCTCCGCATCGGAGGCAGTGCACTGGTACGAGAAGGCTGCCGCAGGTGGGGCTGCAATGGCGTTGATCCGCCTCGGCGATTATTACGCCTTGCGTTCCGATGGTGTAGAAATTTCCCGTGCGTTGGAGTGGTACCGGAAAGCTGCCGACGCGAACATCTCGACTGCAATGATCCGCCTCGGCCGCATGTATAGCGAGGGTCAGGGGGTCCCGCAGGATTACGCACTTGCCGCCACTTGGTTCAGCCGTGCCGCCGCGGCAGGCAGCGGCTCCGCCATGGTGGAGCTGAGCGCCCTCTACTCTCGCGCCGGTGGGCCAGGCCATTTCAATCTTGCACGGGAGGTTCTCGAAAAGGCCGTGCGGGCCGGGGACACGCGTGCTTCTATTGCCCTGGCGAAACTATACCTTGCACGGGGTGAACGGGCTCTTGCAGAATCCACGTTGAGAAAAGTTGCGGAGACCGGGGACATCGAGGCTGCTCTGCAACTTGCCGAGCTGTACTTGAGTGGAGGAGGCGACCAGCTTAATCAGGCCCGCCGGTGGCTTTCGGTTGCGGAGAAGGGAGCTTCTGGCAATGACGGATTGATGGTCCGCATCGCGCTTCTGCAGATGAAGGATCCCGGCACGGCGAGGAACGGCGTTGCTGTTCTTGAGTCTCTCGTTCGCAAAAACAATACGGAGGCAATGACGAGCCTTGCTCAAGCTCTGATGGAGGGCGCAGGCGTTCAGCCTGATGCAACCCGGGCCGAGGCATTGCTCCAGCGGGCCATTCAGCTTGGAAATGACAGCGCGCGCTTCGTGCTCGCGAAGGCCTATCGTGACGGAAATGGAATCGAGAAGAATCCGGCACGGGCGGTTGCTCTCTATCGTGAAATCTACAACGACGAGCCTGGGGACACGAAAGTCCTGCTCGCCTTGGGCGATGCCTATGTTCGAGGAGAGGGCGTTACCCGGGATAGGGCTCTAGGAACCCAGTTTTACGCCCTGGCTGCACAAAATGGCGACCCTGAAGGGAAGATGCACCTCGGCATGGCCTATCTCTATGGAGGCGGGGTTCCCCATGATGGTGCCAGGGCTGAGCGTCTTCTTGCGCAGGCTGGAGACGCCAGTCTGATGATAGCCAGGCTCCAGCTCGGAGATGCGAAGGCTTCGGGCATGGGAGCCGCGATCGACCCTGAAGGTGCTTTCGCTTCATACTTACGCGCTGCAGAAAGCGGGTCGCCCGAGGCAATGATCGAAGTCGCGCGGGCCCTCAAGGAGGGTTTCGGCACGCAAAGAGATCCAGCCCTTGCCCAGTCCTGGCTCGAACGGGCGGCCCGCATGGGATCGCAGGATGCGCTGTACGAGCTCTATCGCATGAATGCAGTGGCTCCGGATGCAAAGCCGCAGGAGGCTGAACGGTGGCTTCTTCAGGCTGCGCTGAATGGTCATCCTGCCGCCATGTACCATCTAGCCCTGCGTTATCATCCACCATCGCCTGACCAGAACAGCATTGATGGAAACGAGTGGCTCGCCAAGGCGGCGCAGGCGGGCCATTGGCAGGCCATTAAGGCGATCCGCAGGAAGAAGCTGCCCGAACCCGGGGACAATGATGACGACGAATAAACGAGACGAACGAAACGTCAGGCCCAGGCTGATGGGAGATCAGATGATGCGCGAGCTTGCCATCTTCACCGATCTTTGTCTCACGATCCGAAGCAGGGTGACTGCAGGAGTAGTCGGTGCTGTATTCCTCGCGGGTCTCATGGGATATCCAACGACTATTCAAGCACAAACGGCCACAACACGCTCACTGGCTCCAACAACGGATTTCAGCAAGATCTGCGTGGCTCCTCCAAAGCTCTTGCTCAAGCGAGACTGGAAGAAGTGGGACAGGTCTCAAGGGACAGGCGATCTTGAGGAAATGTATAACGCTGCCCTCCTGTACGCGGATGGCGCAGCACAGGTTCCGCGCGATCCGACCATAGCGCGAAAACTCCTTGAGGAGTTGTCCGGACGGACTTGGCCTGGAAAGGGAAGGGCTCTCTATCGATTAGGGAGGTTGATGCTCGATCCTGCCGCAGGACCTGTGGACTCGGAGCGGGCGGCATCACTGTTCGCGTTTGCCGCCGCCATGTTGCATATGGATGCAGCGGTGCAACTCGCACGTCTTCATGAAGAAGGGCTGATCGCGGGTGCTGACGTCAAGGAGGCGGAGCGGCTTCTGCGCACTGCTTCTGCCGCTGGTAACGTCGATGGCGTGATCGGTCTAGCGCGGCTTCAGCGCAGCGGCCGCGTCGGTGTCGTTCCGCAAGCCGCCACGGATGATCTGGTCAAGCTCGGACTTCTCATTCTGTATGGCGACTTGGGGCGCGGCAAGTGCAGCTCGCTTTACGAGATCGGTACGATCCTGTCTGATGAAACGCTCGTTCCGGGCGGTTTGCCTGAAGCCATGAAATGGTTCGAAGCAGCTGCGCGACAGGGGGATTACCGGGGCGATATGGCGCTGGCCGAGATCTATGCACAAGGACGAGCCAAGGCTGCGCCAAACGTAGTGATCAGGCATCTCACCAGGGCTGCTGATGCAGGCTACGCTCAAGCCATGACGTCTTTAGGCGAGCATCTTCTGCGTGGAGATGTTGTTCCTAAGGACGTTCCTAAAGCCGTCGCTTGGCTGGAGAAGGCCGGCACTTATGCCGACGTCGATGCTTACAAGATCTTGGCCAAGCACTATCGTGGCGGGTTCGGCTCGCCCCCTGACCTTCCAAAAGCTGCAGAGGTTTTGTCACGCGCGATCGCACTGCCGGGACACAGTGCCAGCATTTTTGTATCGCTCGCGCGCCTGCATGTTGTCGGTATTCAAGGGAAACCGGACATCAAGACTGCGCTTTCGCTCTATAGGCAGGCGGCAGATCAGGGTGAGCCTTCGGGGCTGACGGAGCTTGCAAAGCTCCTCCTCGCACGTCCTCAAGACGCGAATGGGACCGATGTTCTAGGTCTCCTTAAAGAGGCCGTCGATCGCGGCAGCCCTGAAGCCATGGGGGTTCTTTCCGATCTCTACGAGTGCAGCGCTATCGTTGCTCCGGATGCTGACCAGGCTCGCGCTTGGCTGACGCGTGCAGCAGCGGCAGGGCACGCGCGCAGCATAGCGGCCCTCATGGCACAGGCGAATGCTGACTCCGCCGTTACGCGGCAGAATATGGAGGCTCTCATTCATTCCGCGGAAAAGGGAGATCGAGAGAGCATGGTGCTCCTGTCCTTTGCCTACAGAACAGGGCAGGGTGTCGATAAAAATGAGCAGCAGGCGATTAAATGGCTGACTGCTGCCTTGGCTCCCGGTGAGGAGCGGGCCCGTGCTCAGCTCTTCCTTGCGCGCAAGCTCCTGGATGGTGAGTTTACGCCTCGTGACGAAACTGGCGCTCGCGCTCTCCTCGAAGAGATTGTGCGGGGTGGTGATGCGAGTGCAACGTTTGAGCTGGGACGTCTTCTGCTGTCGCCCAGCCACACGGATAAGGCTGAACGTGCGCGTGGTTTGATGCTGCTTCAGAAGGCGGCATCCTCCGGCAGCGCCGCCGCGATGCTTGTATTGGCGGAGCAGGCAGACGATGAGCTTCGCTCCACGGGAAAGACAGCGCTGGATTGGAAAAGAGCTGCGGCAGAAGCCGGAAGTTCTCGCGCAGCGATTGCTCTTGCCGCACTCGTCAAAGATCCGTCCGACGCTTCGGCATGGATTGCAAAGGCTGAGTCGCTTCCTGTCTGTTCCGCACGTGACATGGTGGAGCTTGCGCAGATCCACTCTCGGGTGAATGGGGCTCAGGGCACTGAACGGGCCCGCGTGTGGCTCCAGCGTGCTATCAAGGACATTGAGCGCAACGAACCGGATCCTGCAACGCTGTTCCTAATCGGACGTGTCATGCTCGAAGGCACGAGCGGTCAGACTGACAAGAAAGCTGCTTTGCAATATCTCAAGCGCTCTGCTGAAGCCGGAAAAGTAGAGGCCATGCGTTTCCTTGGACGCAACTATGCCTCCGGAGTTTTCGGCGAGGGTGATATCGGCGCTGCCATCGAATGGTTCGCCAAGGCGTTGCGTGGCGGCGACGAAGGTGCTGCAACCGATCTCGCGCGACTGGCTGGCAGTTCCGAAGCGAATGCAGCACCCGCCATCGCAGCGCTGAAGGAAGTGGCTGAGACCGGTTCCGTGCCAGCCATGCGCGAGTTCGGGCGCAGCCTCCAGTTTGGCTTTGGAGTCGAGGCGGATCCCGAGCAGGGAGCGAACTGGCTGCGCAGGGCTGCCGAGGCAGGCGACATTATTGCCATGAAGGAGCTCTCCCGCGCCTATGCATCCGGTTATGGAGTCGAGCTGTCAGCCAATGCCAGCACGGATTGGTTGCTGCGCGCCGCCAATGCCGGTGATTCAGAGGCCATGTATGGTGTCAGCCTTGCCATGACCCTCGGTTTCGGAACCGAAGTGAACGCCGAGGCCGCGCAAAAGTGGCTCGCCACAGCCGAGAGCGCCACACAAAAATGAACGACGGATACAGTTTCGTTTCGGGAATGAGATTTTGGTAGCCGAGGATAAATGCAAAGGAGAAGCCGAATGATCAGAACAAGTCACATCTTGCTCCTGAGCTGCTTCATCACAAGCACTGTGATTGCCGCACCTGCAAGACAGGAGCAGATGGTGTCCGAGGCACCTGCCTCTGCCCCTGCAGGTCCCAGTGCGGCACAGTTGAAAGCCATGTCCACGGCGCGCCTTCTCAAACTCGGTCAGGCTGCATTGGCGGTCGAAATCGATGCTCCAGCCTTCGCAACGGGCCTTGAGGCATTAAAGATCGCATCATCACGGGGCGATCGTGTTGCAACGCGGCTTTTGGCGAAACTCATAGCGCGCCATGAGGTTGACATCGCAGGCAACGGACGCTCCAAACTCGAAAGCAAGCTGAGATATGAAGCACTCCGTGGCGCATCCAGCTCCGTGTTGGCTGTCGCGGGTATGTATGATCGGGGCGATGGTGTGCCGGTGAATACGAAGAAGGCAGCAGAATGGTATCTGTGGGCTGCGCGGGTCGGTAATCGCCGGGCCATGGCTCATGTGGCCTATGCCTACGGCACCGGCCGTGGCGTTGAGCGCAATGAGGAGGCTGCTTTGAAATGGCTTGAGGATGTGAATCCCGGCCGCAGCCGCATGACACTCGTGGATATTGGATGGGCACTGGCTGCGGGCACCGAAGGCCGTGCGGACATGCCTGCGGCTCTGCGCTTTTTCGAGAGGGCCGCACAGATCAGCCCAAACGTCGTCTACAAGGTTGCGATGGATCTGGAGCGTGGAACCAACGGTGTTCAGGATCGCGAAGCGGCTAGCCACCTGATCCGGGTTGCTGCGGAGCGTGGCGACAGTGCCGCCGCGACGCACCTTGCCAATATGCTCGCCGGCAGCGACAAGCTGGAAGATCAGCGTCAAGCCGTGCAGTGGTACAGTCTTGCTGCTTTGGATCGGGAAAATGCAGCTGCAGGGCAGGGTCTTTCACGCCTTTTGGCTCTTCGCCCGAACAGTGAACTCGTGCCCAACATCATCGCCGGCTTGGAGAAGGCGGCAGAGGCCGGCAATCGTGAGGCGCTGATCGGCTTGGCGCAGGCCTTTAGCGAAGGAACAGGCGTCGAGGCTTCGCCTGAGCGGGCAGCCAGTCTGCTCCAGCAGGCCGCCGATGCGGGCATTCCCGAAGCGGAATACAGACTCGGCCTCATGTACAAGTCAGGCATTGGCGTTGATATGGACATGGAGAAGGCTATTGCTCTGATGAGCAGCGCTCAGGAAAGCGGATTCCCTCTGGCCGCCGTTGCGCTGAGTTCCATGATGGAGCCGCCCGCCACCAGCTCGGTTTCAGGGCCGGAGGCGTTGAAAGCGGGAGAGGCTGCAGCGGAAGCAAAGTGATGACTGCTCCGAACGGCCGACAAGGTCATGTGATTGGAGCGTGCGTCTTTCAACAGGGGCGGCGGGGGTTGACTTTCTCGCCGAACTCGCCCTTGACCCTCGTTCGCTTCCCTCCGACCACGTTCCCGCAGATCTTGCCCTGGGGGCCACGTTGAATTTTCAGGCTGCCAACCTGATTGTCGCGTAGCGTGTTGGAATAGGCACTGTTGCCAGTGCCGTCATCGTCCTCATCGCCACCAAGCCGGATCCCGGCGCCGCGATTTCCATAGATAATGTTGTGGCGGAAGACATTGTCGCTCCCACGGGCATCAAGACCGGCTGAGTTTTTGTCTCTCTGCCCTGTGCAACGATTGTGCTCGACAATGTTGCCGGAGGATCCTTCCTTGATATCGACGCACTCGTTCCCACGCGTGTTGAACGTGTTGTGATGAATCCAGTTTTCACTTGAGCGGTCGATCTCACCATCCGGCGCACCCCACCGCCCCAATTGCTCAGGAGCGGTTCCGATATAGACGCCTTCTCCGTTCTTTCCTCCATCTTTGTAGACGAAGTCATAGACACCACAGTTTTCAATCGATGAGTTCGCTATCTCATTCCGCTGTGCCTGATAGCGTAGTCTGACACATTCTCCGCCTGCGTTCTTGAGGCTCATGCCGATGATGCGAAGGCCCGTGACGCCGTCTCCAGGGCGGTTCCCAACAGCATAGATCAGCTTATCCCGAAAGCTATCCTTGCCATTTTCTGGAGCATGCCTGCCATCAATCGTGAAGCCGTGAAGCTCGATGTAGTCATGATTGACTTCTACGATCCTGCTTGCGCCGGCACCGGAGACGACGGCGTTGCGTCCACCTCTGATCACGATCGGTTTTCCGGGGCGCCCGTTTCGCACTGTCCTGAAATCCTGAAAGTAGCGTCCCGGTGCTAGCTCGATCGTGTCGCCTGGCATTGCGCGCTCCAGGGCCTTCTGAATGCTCTGGATGGGATTGGATGTGGAACCGCGTGCTGTAGAGCTGCTCGACGGATACACAAAGTAAGTTTCAGACAATGCTCGTGCTGACGAGAGAATGAGAGAGAAACTCGTGAGCAATGCGCATAGGAGGGTATTGGCAGTGCATTTTCTCTTCATGGGCATCTCCAGATGAGCGGCAGTTGAGCATCTCCGTGCCTGCACTCATCCGAAGTGCACACGTCAGCTCAACGGAGGCTTCGATCAACGGTTTTCGCCGAGATCGAACAACTGAGAACCATTATGCTGGATGTCTTTGCCTCAAGAAGGGCACCTGATGCCGCTCATACGAAATTGCCCATTCACATACTGCGCCGCACAAAAAGGAGGCGCTTTGTCGCTCCATCGGCAGACAAGCTGAGCTGTAACTAAAAAACAAATGATGTCAGTGCATCTCCAGCGCTGCTCCGACCCGCGACCGCTGTTGATACTCCCTAAGCAGTATCCAATACTCCCTTTGCTGCAGTAGCTCATTTCCCGTGCAACCGTATAATCGGAGGTAATCTTTGCGAAAAAGGTTTCCTCGTATGACAAACATGCTGCAGATCACGACGATCTTGGGCTGCAAGAATTCCATGCTCCGCGAGGGAATCAAACATATTCTATCGAGTACCCGCTACAAGGTACATCCTGAGGATCTGAGCTGCAGAAGCACGGTACTACCTCAACTGTATACCAATTCGTCACTGCTCTTCATCATCGACAGCACTCTCTATCCAAACGGGATGGGCAATGTGATCAGAGAGCTGAAAGGCCAGCATTCTCACGCATATGCTGTCGTACTAGCGGATGGCTTCGATCTCGAAGAAATGAAGGCTGTCATCCAAGCAGGCGCTGACGGTTATTGCCTCGCAACAACGGGATGTGAGGCGCTGATCAAGTATCTGGATCTCGTGATGCTGGGAGAAGTGGTGTTCCCCTCTTCAGCGCTTCTGAATGCAATTATGCTCTCAAGCGAAGTGACTATCGATCAAAGAGAAAGTTCATCGATCGCGATGTCGGTTCCTCAAGCAGAACGCTTGATGGATGCCAAGGATTCCGTCATTCGTACATTATCCAGCCGCGAGGCTGAGATTCTGCAATGCTTGATGGAAGGTGCGCCGAATAAAGTCATTGCCCGTAAGCTTGATGTGGCTGAGGCGACCGTAAAGGTGCATATCAAGGCTATCTTGCGGAAGATACGCGTGGCGAACCGCACTCAGGCTGCTATGTGGGCTGTCAATCATTTGTCCGGCTCAAGCCAAGACGCCTCCTGGCTCCAGACCGGCGATCGCATCGCACATCAAAATTCGTCGCTGTTGAAAGTTTTCTAGTCTGCAAAGTTATGCGAATACGTGCTGCTCTCAGTGCAGGCCATATGTGAGCTTCATTGAGAACAGGACCTTTCCCGTCGAGTCCGTCGCCTCCAATCGCCAGCGATCCCACTCGATGAGGTCGCCTTCCGCCTCTTGGCGGAGTTCAGCAATGGCTTTGAGAGCTTGAGCCCAGGCTTGGTCCAAGTCTCTCACCTCGACGCCCTCATCATCGAGCATCGTCTCTTCGTCGCTAATCAGATTAAAGTAACATCTCATCGTAATTTGCAGACCGGCTCTTGTTGAGCGCTATGTTATTATAGCCCCAGTCGAGGACGTTTCCAGGTGGGGGTAGTCGGAAGACATAATTTCCTGACGTCCCATTGGGCTCTTTAGCTTAAATCGGAGCTATATGACATAGGTTAAAGAAATAAGGGTGAGCTTGACCCACAATCGATTGAGGGGGCATTGATATAATGGCGAAGTTGAAGGTGCAGATATTCAGCAGGCCCTATATCGTAATAACATTGTGAAAAACAAGAGCGACCCTGTAATAACATCTCATGAATGATGTCTTTTTTTAATCTTTTTAATAAAGATTTAAGAGATGTGAATAGAAGGCCATTGTTGTTGCGGGATGAATAAGCTAATTTACCTAAAGGAATGTTCCTATTTCTCTCGTTGTTGGACGCGGGACCAGAAAGGCTCTCCCATGAGGAAAACCTACGATCTTGATGGCTCCTCCCTTTCAAGTGTGCCGCTCACAAGGGATGTTGGGCATTCCAGATATCTGGAGCTGGCGCGAGCGTCAGATTCTTCCCCGGTCTCCTACATGAATTCCCAGACAACGCCTACGCTTCTCGTCGAGCCCAATACTCTCCTGCGTGAAGGCTTGAAACGGATCTTGGCCGAGACCGCCTATAGCCCCGTCGCCTTGGCTTCCAGCTTCGATGAAGCCCTAGCAGGCTGGGAGGCAGGCGTCAGTCCGTTCCTTCTGGTCATGGATGGCGCGCGCGATCCTGACGAGTCCTGCAGCCAGGTTCGGCAGCTCAAGGAGCAGTATGCCTCTGCCCGTGTGCTCATGCTGGTCGATCAGTATGATCTCAAACAGATCATCTCCGCATTCCAAGCCGGCGTGGATGCTTATCTGATCAAGTCGGTTTCCTGCGAAGTTTTGGTCAAGACACTCGATCTCGTCATGCTCGGAGAGGTCGTCTTCCCCTCCGTCGTTCTCGAATTGCTGCGCGAGCATGTGCTTCGCACGGATGGCGAGGTGGCAGCGCAGAGTTCCGAAAAGGTCCCTGACGGAACCTTCCAGGCTAAAGGTCTATCTGTTCGTGAGACCGTCATCCTGCGTTGCCTCATGGATGGAGACTCGAACAAGCTCATCGCGCGCAAGTTTGATATCACGGAAGCAACCGTGAAAGTTCACGTGAAGGCCATCCTGCGCAAAATTCACGCGAAGAACAGGACACAGGCTGCCATCTGGGCCGCAAGCCATCTGCCTGCAGATGAGCACGCTTCGGCTTGATATTCATAAAGTTTCGCCTCAGGCTGACTGCCTGAGGACTTCCACCGTGTGAGAATGATCCTCCAGGATCATGGCGGCGCCTTTATCGGCGATCATCAGCGTTGGCGAGTTGGTGTTTCCGCTCGTGATCGTCGGCATCACTGAGGCATCGATCACGCGAAGTCCCTCAACACCCCGAACTCTCAACCGCTCGTCTGTTACGGCCATCGGGTCGGTCTCAATGCCCATCTTTGCCGTTCCGACGGGATGGAAGATGGTGGTGCCGATATCGCGAGCGCCATTGAGAAGCTCTTCATAGGTGTTGAGATGAGCGCCGGGCTTGTATTCCTCGGGCCGGTATTTCTGAAGCGCCGGCATGGAGACGATGCGGCGGACCAGGCGCAAGGAATCCACGGCAACCTGCTGATCCTCCGGCGTCGACAGATAATTCGGTCGGATCGACGGTGGATCGGAGGCGTTCTCGCTGCGAATCCTGATGCTGCCACGACTCGTGGGCCGGAGGTTGCAGACGCTCGCTGTGAAGGCAGGGAAGGGGTGCGGATCGTCCCCGAACTTGTCGAGCGACAGGGGTTGAATATGAAACTGCAGATTCGGCGTGGCGTAATCGAGCGAGGAGCGGGTGAACGCACCCAGCTGGGATGGCGCCATTGTCAGCGGACCGCGCCGGAACAGGGCATATTCAAGCGCCATAAATCCCTTTTTCACGAGCGAGCGGTAATCCTCGTTGAGAGTGCGGACCCCGTGAACCTTGTAGATCGGACGTAGCTGCAGATGATCCTGCAGATTCTCACCGACGCCCGGCAGGTGCTGAATTACCGGAATGCCATGCTGCTGCAAGAGGTTGCCGTTGCCGATGCCGGATAGTTGCAAAAGCTGAGGCGATGCGACGGCTCCAGCCGAGAGAACGACCTCGTTGCGGGCGTGAATGCGGCGGAGAGCGCCGTTCTGCAGGACCTCGACACCCACAGCCCGATTGCCTTCAAAGAGAATGCGCGTGGCATGCGCATTGATTTCCAGTTTGAGGTTGGGGCGAGACAGGGCAGGTTTCAGGAAGCCACGTGCGGCCGACCAGCGCCGTCCGTTCTTCTGGTTGACGTGGAAATACGAGATGCCCTCGTTGCTCCCCGTGTTGAAGTCAGTTGTGCGGGGAATGCCGGCCTGAACCGCGGCTTCGATGAAGGTATCAAGGATGTCCCAGCGCATGCGAGGGGCTTCGACACGCCATTCTCCACCCGCACCGTGATGCTCTCCTGCGCCGAGGTAATGGTCCAGGTGCTGGCGGAAGATCGGCTTCACGTCATCCCAGCCCCAGCCCTTCAGGCCCATCTGCCGCCAATTGTCGTAATCCTCGCGCTGTCCGCGCATGTAGACCATGGCGTTGATGGCCGAGCAGCCGCCGAGCACCTTGCCGCGTGGATAGTTCAGCACGCGTCCATTGAGGCCCGGCTCTCTCTCCGTCTTGAACATCCAGTCGGAGCGCGGATTGCCGATGGCAAACAGGTAGCCCACCGGAATGTGGTACCAGATCCAGTTGTCCTTTCCGCCGGCTTCCAGCAGGCAGACGGAGTTGCGAGGATCCTTCGAGAGGCGGTTCGCCAGAACGCAGCCCGCCGAACCTCCTCCGACGATGACGTAATCAAACGTGGTGTTCTCTGACATGGCACGCCTCAACCGATCATCCCGGGCACTTTTCTTAAACAGCGCCCTTGGGCTTGCGCTTCATGAGTTCCAAAATCTCGCCCACGATACCCCGGCGGAACAGCAGCACGCAGATCACGAAAATGATTCCGATCAGAACCGTGACGGGAAAATCATAGGCAGCGAAATAATTCTGCAAGGCAATGACCAGGCCCGCTCCGACGATAGGACCAATCATGGTGCCGATGCCGCCAAGAAGGGTCATGAGAATGACCTCGCCCGACATCTGCCATTGCACGTCGGTGAGTGTGGCGAACTGGAAGACGATGGCCTTGGTGCCTCCGGCGAGGCCCGCGAGCGCGGCTGACATCACGAAGGCACCGAGCTTGTAGCGATCGACCCGATAGCCGAGCGAGACGGCGCGCCTTTCGTTCTCACGGATCGCCTTGAGAATGTTGCCGAAAGGCGAGTTCACAATGCGCCAGATGGCGAAGACACCGAACAGGAAGATCGCGAGGGTTACATAGTACATCGCGAGCGGCTGGTTGAGATCGATGAGGCCCAGCAGATTTCCGCGCGGCACGCCCTGAATGCCATCCTCGCCATGGGTGAAAGGCACCTGAAGGCAGATGAAAGCGAACATTTGCGAGAGCGCCAGGGTGATCATGGCGAAGTAGATGCCCTGACGGCGGATTGCGAGAAAGCCGATGATGAGGCCCAAGCCGGCGGCACCGGCCACGCCAAGCAGAATGCCGGAGAGAGGCTCCCATCCCCACACCTTGACCGCATGGGCCGTGAAGTAGGCCGCTCCGCCGAAGAAGGCCGCATGCCCGAAGGAGAGGAGGCCCACATAGCCGATGAGCAGGTTGAACGCGCAGGCAAAGAGCGCGAAGCACAGAATGCTCATCAGGAAGACGGGGTAGAGAAAGAAGGGGGCTGCGAGCAGGGCAGCCAGGGCAATGGCGCCCACCACGAGCGAGGTGGTGCGCAGCTTGGGCTGCTCAGCGAGATATTGGGTTCCAACAGCCATGATATTACTCCTCCCGCCCGAAGAGACCTGCCGGCCTGACGAGCAGAACGATGGCCATAATGACAAAGATAACGATGCTCGAGGCTTCCGGGTAGAAGACCTTCGTCAGGCCCTCCAGGACGCCGAGAACGTAGCCGGTCACGATGGCGCCGAGGATCGACCCCATGCCGCCGACCACCACCACGGCAAAGACGATGATGATGAGGTTCGAACCCATCAGAGGGCTGACCTGATAGATCGGCGCCGCCAAGACACCTGCCAGCGCGGCAAGGGCTGCACCCAGGCCGTAGGTAAGCGTCAGAAGAAGAGGGACATTCACGCCGAAAGCCTGAACAAGCGTGGCGTTTTCCGTTGCCGCGCGAAGGTAAGCGCCAAGCCGTGTCTTCTCGATCAGCAGCCATGTGCCGATACAGATGAACAGCGAGGCAATGACCACCCAGCCGCGATAGATCGGCATGAACATGAAGCCGAGGTTGAGGGCGCCGGTCAACTCAGCCGGAGGCGCATAGGGTTTGCCGGCCGCGCCGAACCAATGGCGGAAGGCGCCTTCCAGAATAAGAGCCAGGCCGAAGGTGAGCAGGAGACCATAGAGAGGATCGATGCCATAGAGCCGCCTCAGCATGAACCGCTCAATGACGATCGCCACCGCACCAACGATGAGGGGAGCGAGAATAAGAGCCGGCCAATAGCCGACACCGACATAGGTGAGCAGGAGATAGGCCGCGAAGGCGCCGAGCATGTATTGCGCGCCGTGGGCGAAGTTGATCACCCGCAGCAGGCCGAAAATCACCGCCAGACCAAGGCTGAGCATGGCGTAGAAGGAGCCGTTGATCAGGCCGATGAGAATCTGGCCGAAAAGGGCAGGAGTGGGGACGCCGAAAATCGTATTCATACTTTACACCCCCAGCACTTCGTGGAGTTCATCCATGCGGGCATCGAGTTCATGGCCGGGGAATGAATTGACCATGCGCCCATCCTCCATGAGGTAGAAGCGATCGGCGACTTTCCGCGCGAAGCGGAAATTCTGCTCCACGAGCAGGATGGTCATGCCGCGCTTCTTCAAAGCGACGAGAACATCGCCGATGCGCTGAACGATGACGGGGGCAAGACCTTCGGTCGGCTCGTCGAGCAGGATGATCTTCGCTCCCGTGCGCAGGATGCGCGCAATCGCCAGCATCTGCTGCTCGCCGCCGGACAATTTCGTGCCCTGGCTCGATCGGCGCTCATGCAGGTTGGGGAAGAGCGTATAGATCTCGTCCAGGCTCATTCCGCCTTCTGAAACATTCGGCGGCAGCGTCAGATTCTCGGCCACGTTGAGGCTGGCAAAAATGCCGCGCTCCTCGGGCACGTAGCCGATACCCGCCTGCGCCACCTTGTGAAGGGGGAGGCCAAGGAGGTCCTTTCCGCGCAGGCGGATCACGCCCTCGCGGCGGCGGAGAATCCCCATGATGGCGCGCAATGTCGTGGTCTTGCCCGCACCGTTACGGCCGAGCAGCGTCACGGTTTCGCCTTCGCGGATGTCAAGATCGACGCCATGAAGAACATGGCTTTCGCCATACCAGGCATTCAGCCCACGGATTTCGAGGAGAGGCGCGTTACTCATGCTCAGTCCCCATATAGGCTTCACGCACGCGCGGATCGGCGCTGACGGTGGCGTATGTACCGTCGGAGAGAATTTCGCCACGTGCCAGAACCGTCACGCGGTCGCAGAGATCGGCAACGACGTTCAGATTGTGCTCCACCATCAGAACCGTGCGGTTCTTGGCAACGCGACGGATCAGATCGGCAATGCGCCCGATATCTTCATGACCCATACCGGCCATGGGCTCGTCGAGCAGGAGCATGGCCGGATCGAGGGCGAGCGTTGTCGCAATCTCAAGGGCGCGCTTGCGGCCATAGGACAATTCCGAGGCCGTCAGATGCGCGTAAGACGAGAGGTTGACCGCATCGATCAGTTCCATCGCGCGCTCGTCGAGAACCGAGAGGCTGCCGGATGGAAGCCAGAACTGCGTCGCAAGGCCCTTCGGGCGCTGCAGCGCGACGCGTACGTTATCGAGAACCGTCAGATGCGGGAACACGGCCGAGATCTGGAACGAACGCACGAGGCCAAGGCGCGCCACTTCGGCGGGCTGCAGGCGCGTGATGTCGCTTCCACGAAAGTGGATCTGCCCACGCGTGGGCGTAAGAAACTTGGTAAGAAGGTTGAAGACCGTAGTCTTGCCGGCGCCGTTCGGGCCGATCAAGGCGTGGATCGTTCCTTCGTTGACAGACAGCGTCACATCCTTCACCGCGACGAAGCCGCGAAATTCCATGGTGAGGCCTGTGGCGCTCAAAATCGGTTGAGTACTGACCATGTGCCGGCCGCTAATCCCGAACGATAAAGAGGTCACGAATAAAACGGCGAGGGCAGCGCAAACCGCCCTCGCCGCGCTTTTTCATAGTTACTGCGTAAGCTGGCAGCCGCTTTCGGCAGCCTTCATGTAGGCCTGATCGCCAGGAATCGTGGCGAGCTGCTTGTACAAGTCCCACTCGCTCTTGCTCTCTTCAGGCTTCTTCACCTGGAAGAGATACATGTCGTAGACCATACGGCCGTTGGGCAGCACCTTGCCGTTCTTGGTGAAGACGTCCTGGACCGGCATTTCGTGCAGGGCCTTGGCAACGGCCTCCGTCTCGTCCGTGCCGACCTTCTGGATCGCCTTCAGGTACTGCGTCACGGTGGAGTAGGTGCCCACATGGATCATGTTCGGCATGCGGCCGGTCTTTTCCTGGAAGCGCTTTGCGAAGGCACGGTTCTCGTCGTTCTGATCCCAGTACCAGCCCTCGGTGAGCGTCAGGCCCTGCGCGGCCTTGAGTCCAAGACCCTTCACCTCGGCGAGGGTGAAGAGAAGGGCCGCAAGACGGGTTCCGCCTTGAGTAATGCCGAACTCGGAGGCCTGCTTGATGGCGTTCGCCGTATCGAGACCCGCATTGGCCAAGCCGATCACGTTGGCGCCGGAACTCTGGGCCTGCAGCAGGAAGGAGGAGTAGTCGGTGGCCGCGAGCGGATGGCGCACGGAGCCGACGACCTGACCGCCCTTCGATTTCACGAATTTGGAGGTCTGCTCTTCGAGCGAATAGCCGAAGGCATAGTCAGCGGTGAGGAAGAACCACTTATTGCCGCCGTTCTCCACCAGCGCGCCGCCGGTGCCGACGGCGAGTGCGTGGGTGTCATAGGCCCAGTGGAAGCCGTAGGGAGAGCACTGCTTGCCGGTGAGGTCGGTCGTTGCCGCACCGGTGGTCATGGTGATCTTCTTCTTTTCCTTGGACAGGCCCTGAACTGCCAGCGCGACTGACGAGGTCGTCAGCTCCATAATGGCATCGACTTTTTCCGTATCATACCATTGCCGTGCGATGCTGGAGGCCACATCGGGCTTGTTCTGGTGGTCGGCGCTGACGATCTCAACGGGAACGCCCAGAACCTTGCCGCCGAAATCCTGAACGGCCATGCGGGCGGCTTCCACTGAGGACTTGCCCCCGAAATCGGCATAAACGCCGGACTGATCGTTCAGAATGCCGATCTTCACCACGCCGTCGGAGGCTTGCTGGGCATAGGCCGCTTGCGCCGCAACAGTGCAGCTGAGGGCAAACAGAATTGGCTTGAGAACTCGCATCATATCCCTTCCCTGTGTTGTTCGAGGGGCAGGTTGGTCCTGCCTTTATCGGACGGCATGGTGGAACCCCCCACGAAGCCGGTCAAGACAAGGTAACGGCGCTATGCGGCTTAGCAATGCGATTACGGTTCATCCTTAAGTCGCAAATTTTCTGAAAGTCACGGCTTTGTGTAAGATCGATGAAGTCTCCTCTCCAGCGGCAACCCAGACCGGCGTGAGGCGCGGTGTTCATGGGAGGCCGAAGAGCTTATATCCTCGTCACCATTTCCCTCATCCAGGCTGGAGTTCTCCATGACTGCTCACAATCCTCCGGAACGTCGCGTTCCCGACCTGAAGGACGCGTCCCTGCTGGTCTCCCAGGCCTATGTGGCGGGCGAGTGGGTGGAGGCGCAAGGCGGCAAGACCCTTCCCGTCACCGATCCCTTCGACGGGGCGCTGATCACCACCGTGCCCGATCTCGGGGCGGATGCCGCTCGCCGTGCCATCGACAAGGCGCATGAGGTGCAAAAGGCCTGGGCCAAGCGCACTGCCAAGGAGCGCAGCCAGGTCCTGCGCAAGTGGTATGACCTCATCATCGAGAACGCTGATGATCTCGCTCTCCTCCTCACCACCGAGCAGGGCAAGCCGCTGCCTGAGGCCAAGGGCGAGGTGGTGTCGAACGCGGCCTATATCGAGTGGTTCGCGGAAGAGGCCAAGCGCATTGACGGAGACATCATTCCTGGCGCCAACCCGAGCCAGCGCATCCTGGTGCTGAAACAGCCGGTGGGCGTGTGCGCGGCGATCACGCCCTGGAACTTTCCCAATGGCATGATCACCCGCAAGGTCGGCCCGGCGCTGGCTGCCGGCTGCACCATGGTGCTCAAACCCGCAGCGCAAACCCCGCTCTCGGCGCTGGCGCTGGCTGTGCTGGCTGAGCGGGCGGGCATCCCAAAGGGCGCGTTCTCGGTGATCACCACCAGTGAGGCAAAGCCCATCGGCGAGGAGTTCTGCCACAACCCGAAGGTGGCGAAGATCACCTTTACCGGCTCGACCAATGTCGGCCGCTGGCTGATGCGGGAGGCTGGGGACAGTATCAAGCGTCTGTCGCTGGAACTCGGCGGCAACGCCCCCTTCGTCGTGTTCGACGATGCCGATCTCGATGCTGCAGTGGAGGGTGCAACGGCCTCAAAATTCCGCAATGCCGGCCAGACCTGCGTCTGTGCTAACCGGATCTACGTGCAGGAGAGCGTGGCCGCGGCCTTTGCCGAGAAGCTCGTCGCCAAAGCCAAGAGCCTCAAGCTCGGCCGAGGCACGGAAGCAGGCGTCGCCATGGGGCCGCTGATCGACGATCGCGCCGTGGCGAAGATGGAGGACCATGTCCAGGACGCGCTCGCCAAGGGCGGCAAGGTGCTCGTTGGCGGCAAACGCTCGGATCTGGGCGGCACCTTCTTCGAGCCGACGGTGATGACCGGTATCACCCAAAGCATGAAGGTGACGAAGGAGGAGACCTTTGCGCCGCTGGCTCCGATCATCGCCTTCAAGGACGAAGCGGAGGTGATCGCGATGGCCAACGACACGGAATTCGGCCTGGCCTCGTACTTCTACGCCAGGGACATGGCCCGCGTCTGGCGGGTGGCGGAGGCCTTGGAGAGCGGCATGGTCGGAGTGAATACGCCGGCGCTGGCCAACGAGATGGCACCGTTTGGCGGCATCAAGCAGTCGGGCCTGGGTCGCGAGGGCTCCAAGTACGGCATCGAGGGCTTCCTCGAACTCAAGTACGTCTGCCTCGCGGGTATCTAACGAATAGATCCGGGCTGCACCACAGCCCGGCTTTTTCTCTTACGCCTGGAGCGTGATCGCCACCGGTTGATGATCGGACGCAGTCGTTTCCACATCGACGCGCATATCGGTGATCCGGCCAGCCATATTCTCCGACACGAAGATGTAATCACGGCAATGGGGCCCTTGCGGGCCATTGCTTGAAGTAGGCACGGATGTCTACACGCATGAGGAATTGAACGAACCGCCTCTGGAAGAGGAAAGGCCGGCAGCAGTGGGACCATGATCATCCCCACTGCTGCGGGACCAGAAATCAGCATGCCTATCGCTTGGCCTTGAGGAGGATCTCAGCCAGTTCGGCGAAGCCGTCCCCGGAATGCCCTTCTGCAATATAGGTGGGTTTGTTCGTCAGCCGGTGCTCGAAGGCATGAATGTTGGCGACACCAACGCTGAGCGGGAAAGCGGCGAACATCGGTTCGTCATTGGGCGAGTCACCTGCATAGATCGCGGACTTCTTCGCTTCTTCCCAATCCATGCTGAATACATTGGCCAGCAGGGTCTTGGCCATGCTGAGCTTGTCATAGTCGCCGAACCAGCCGTTCACATGAATGGAGCTGACCTTGGCCTGTGCGCCATGGCGCTCGAAGATGGCGACAATCCTGTCTACTTCCGATTCGGGAAGTGCAGGAACGTCTTCGCAGAAATCGATGGCAAGGTCCGCGAGGCGATACGCCTGATCGCTGGCAAGGGCCGAACCCGGCACGGATTCAAGCACCTCCTTCTCGATGGCATCGAGCTTGGTGCGATTACGCTTCAGCTCCTCAGGCGCGGCCCAGAAATGCTGTTGCATTTTCTTCCGCTCGCGGTCGTAACGGAAATAGAAAGCACCATTCTCGCCCACGATGCCATCCACAGGCCACATGCGAGCGATGTGGTCGCACCAGCCGGCCGGGCGGCCTGTGACGGGAATGACGAGGAAGCCAGCGCGCTGAAGGTTTTCCAGCGCGGCATAGGCCGAGGCTGTCATGATGCCTTCCGTCGTGACGGTATCGTCGATGTCGGTGAGGATGACGCGCACGGAACGCGCCTTTTCCAGCGGAAGCTGAGATAGGGGAATCATGCCGCCGCCCCCATGACCTGGGGGCGGAGAGAGTACAGACTGGTCACTCGCATTCGCAGGCGTTCCTTCGAGGTGGGACTCCATCGATCCTTGTATGGGGCCTAGATGACAGATTCCAGCAGTTCAAGCCGGCTCCTGCGGGTTGTTCCAATATTTTTAGCCGGCAAACCCTTTGTCTCAGCAGGATTTCGGGATTGAGCCAATCTTTTCCTGAGTTTCCAAGTCTGATCGGAATCGCGTAAGGTCTGCTGATGACCGACGATACCCTGATCCTTCGTGCCTTGTTCGATGCCGCTCTGGAGACGGCCCTTCCGGATGGAAAATTCGATGAACGCCTGCCGCCCAAGCCGAAAGGCCGGACGATCGTTCTCGGTGCAGGCAAAGCCTCTGCGCGGATGGCAGCGGCTTTCGAGGAGGTATGGGCGAAGGCCGGAGGCACCTGCGAAGGTCTTGTCGTCACGCGCTATGGTCATGCGGTGCCCACCCGCTCCGTCGAAATCGTCGAGGCCGCGCACCCGGTTCCCGACGAGGCTGGCCTGAATGCGGCCAAACGCATTCTGGTGCTGGCTCATGAAGCGGGGCCTGACGATCTTGTCGTCTGCCTGATCTCTGGCGGGGCCTCTGCGCTGCTTTCGCTTCCTGCTGACGGCATCACCTTCGCCGACAAGCAGGATCTGAACCGGGCTCTTCTGAAATCCGGCGCGCCCATCGGCGAGATGAACCTCGTGCGCAAGTCGCTCTCCGCGATCAAGGGAGGCAGGCTCGCTGCGGCCGTCGGTCCGGCACAACTGGTCACCTATCTCATCTCCGATGTGCCGGGGGACGATCCCTCAAGCATTGGCTCCGGTCCGACGATCCCCGAGCGTGTCAATCCTGAAACCGCCTTGTCGATCCTCGCCAAATACAGCATCGATGTTCCCCTCCACGTGGTAAGGGCCATTCGCGCGAACGCTGTCGAAAGCTCGGTCGAGGGCGGCGTGGTTCATATGCTCGCAACTCCCAAGATGGCGCTGGATGCTGCAGCCGGGAGAGCGCGTGAGCTTGGTTTGAAACCCCTCATTCTTGGCGATGCAATTGAAGGCGAGGCGCGTGAAGTCGGGCGCGCGATGGCGGGTATCGCGCGATCTGTGCGGATGTATGGCGAGCCTGTCGCAGCCCCTTGCGTTCTTCTGTCAGGTGGCGAAACAACTGTGACCGTTCGCGGTGCGGGACGTGGCGGGCGCAACGCGGAGTTTCTGTTGTCACTTGCTTTGTCGCTGCGAGGAGAGGCAGGCATAGCTGCCATCGCCTGCGATACAGATGGCATCGATGGATCAGAGGACAATGCGGGCGCATGGTTCGATCAGGCCATGTTCGCAAGTGCTCGGGAAAGAGGCGTCGACCTTGCATCGCACCTTGCAGGCAACGATGCGTACTCCGCTTTCGCCCAGCTCGACAGGCTTGTCATCACAGGCCCGACCTTGACCAACGTGAACGACTTTCGCGCAATTCTCATTCGCTAAAGGGTGCCGGGCGCTCCTGTGATATTCCTTTCGGGGATCGTGAGAGTCACGGTTGTTCCGCGCCCTTCCTTGCTTTCGATCTGAAGGCCTCCGCCATGGAGCTTGAGGATGTGCCAGGCGAGGCTGAGGCCGAGACCCGTGCCTGGGTAGTCCCTGGCGTTACAGCCTCGGAAGAAGGGCTGCATGAGGAAAGGCAAGTCTCTCTCGGAAATGCCAATTCCTTCGTCTTTCACTCGAACCGCGATGCCGTTTTTTCCTTCGCGCGCTGTCACCCTGACAGGTCGTTCTGGCGGTGAATATTTTATGGCATTGGACAGCACGATCACGAGCGCCTGCTCCAGCAGGATAGGGTCACCCACAATCGTTTCAGGAAGGCCCTGGATATCGATCTTGAAAAGACGCCCGGGCTCGTGGTTGCCCTGCTCTCTACAGGCGCGCCGAATGAGCGCTTCCGGATTGAACTCGCTTGGGTTGAGAAGCATGCCGCCCGCGCTGGCGCGCGTATAGGACATGATCATCTCGATCAGTTCGTCCAGACGCAGACTGGCGCGCCATATCCTCTCGGCACGGCTGCGGATATCCTCGCCGCTCATCCGTTCTGACCGCCGCATCAAGCCTTGTGCGAGCGCATTGATGGCCGATAGCGGCGTTCTGAGCTGATGCGCCAGCAGAGCAATGCGATCCAGAGGCTGGGCCGCCTTTTTGATACTGACCCGAGCATTTATCGGATGCACTGCCTTCGAGGGCTTTTCAGGAGACCTTGAAGCGGGGGACACAGGAACTTACGCTCCATAATTATATAACGTTTAAGCGCTGGCCATTCGAACTAGTGCGGCCAAGAGCGATGTCCATGCCTAGGTGTTTATAAAACTTAAGGTCGCGCGATGTTGACTTGGCGTGGGCGTAAAGTACTGAAGGTGTCTAGTAAAGACCTGGCCCTGGATCTGCCGCGGAAACAAAAAATCCTACTTGATGTCAGAGGCGGATATTTTTGATTGGAAAACCATCGCTGGATGGTTTGTTGATGTAGATGTGAACATCGGATATTTTGAATTTTTAGTGAATTTTACTTTATGCTCGAGCTTGAAACTCGACTCCTGGTCAAGGCGTTGTTCTATCAGACGCCAGAATGAGGAGAATGGACATGGATCGTGATCGCAGCGAAGGCAGCATGAAGAACATCAAGGGCCGTGCGAAGGAAGGGCTTGGCAAGGCTATGGGCGACTCGAAGATGGAAGCCGAAGGCAAAATGGATAAGGCCGAAGGGCGGATTCAAAACACCGTCGGCGGTGTGAAGGACAGTCTGCGCAAGGGCTCCTGACTCAGCTGAACGTCAATCAAAAGGCCCGGCTCAGCCGGGCCTTTTTACGCTGGCCGACCTGCTCGGACGATCAGGAAGCTGATGCTCTTCTCATCCTGGCGCTGCTCCACCAGAGTATCGCCCAGTTCTCTGATCAGATTGGGCACATCGATGCCGGCGAGGGGATCCGTGCAGACCACGCGCAATCGGTCGCCAGGGTTCATGGCAATCAGTGCCTTGCGGGTCCGCAGCACCGGAAGCGGACATTTCAAACCGGACAGATCCAGTTCAACCATCGCAATCCTCCTGCTCTCCGCACCCATCGTTCCCAAGTCTTCTAGAGAGGAGCGATGGATCTCTCAACATGGTACTGGCGGCATCCAGATCTTCGGGCGTGTTGATGTTGAAGAAAGGATCGAATGGTTCGGCTGGCCAGATTGCCGCAGCTGCACCATGCTCTTTTGCCCAGTCTTCCACACGACGCATGCCTTTGACTGTGAGCGCATGACGCAGGTCATGACGCAGAGCGACCGGCCAGAGGCCTATTGCGTGGTGCTCATGTGGTCCTGAAGCTGCGTAGGCGATGGCACATTGCGTCGTGCTACCTGCGGCATGAAGATGTTCAACCAGATCTGCTGGAATGAAGGGCGTATCGCATGGAACGCTCACGACCCATTTGATCGCCGACTGGTTTTGGGCTGTCCATTCAAGGGCTGTCAGAATACCGGCCAGCGGTCCAGGATGATCTGATACGGAGTCCGCCACGATAGGCAGACACGTCGCGATGAAGCGTGACGGTTCGCCATTCGCATTGAGGATCACGCACTCGCATTGCGGTGCCAATCGCTGTTTGACGTGAGCGAGAAGCGTTCGGCCCTCAAGCATCAGAAGAGGTTTGTCTCCTCCGCCCATGCGTCGCGCTAGCCCTCCGGCAAGAATGACGCCCAAAGTCGCGGGATAGGGCGCCATGGCAGATTTACTCGATGACGATGCGCGGTGCGGGACGAGCCGCTGCGCCGCCGGACAGCACTGTCCAGACCTGCTGTGCCATATCCTTGTAGATCTTGGCGTGCGGCCCATCCGGATCCGTTGCGGCAACAGGGCGTCCTGCATCGGAGAGCTCGCGGATCGTCATGTTGAGTGGAACCTCGCCGAGGAAAGGAACGCCGAGACGTGCGGCTTCTTCGCGCGCGCCGCCATGGCCGAAGATATGCGAGGTCTGCCCGCAATGGGGGCAGACGAATGTCGCCATGTTCTCGATGATCCCCAGGATCGGAATCTCCACGCGTTTGAACATGGAGACGCCGCGCCGCGCATCGATGAGCGCCAGATCTTGCGGCGTGGAAACGATCACGGCACCCGCGAGGGGGGTCGCCTGCGCCATCGTGAGCTGCGCGTCACCCGTGCCGGGCGGCATATCCACCACGAGCACGTCGAGATCGCCCCAGGCGACCTCACGCAACATCTGCGTGATCGCCGACATGACCATCGGGCCGCGCCAGATCATGGCCGCTTCCTCCTCCACGAGGAAGCCGATGGACATGATCTTGATCCCATAGGCTTCCATGGGTTCGAGAATACGGTTTTCGAGCAGCTTCGGCTTGCCATGAATACCGAAGAGCTTGGGCATCGAGGGGCCGTAGATATCGGCATCGAGCACGCCGACCTTCAGGCCCAGAGCCTTGAGGCCAAGGGCAAGGTTGCAGGCGGTGGTCGACTTGCCGACGCCGCCCTTGCCGGAGGCGACAGCAATCACATGCTTCACGCCGGGAATGCGCTGGTTCTTGGGCTGCGAGGCCGCCCGTGGACGCTGGGGGGCTGCCGGGGAAGGGGACGGAGATCCCGATCCAGCCGGACGGTCGGCGGTGAGGCTCGCGAACACCCCCTTCACGCCCGGCAGACCCTGAACGGCTGCTGCCGCCGCTTGGCGGACACGCTCCATCGCCTGAGCCTCGGACGGGTCAATCGCGATCGAGAACATCACCCGCCCCGCAGCGTCGATATGGACATCGGACAAGCGTCCGGACGCCACGAGGTTCGTTCCATTGGCGTCGACCGGTACGGTCGAGAGCGCTTGCAGAACATCTTCACGGGTATTCGCCACGACGGAGGCTCCTGGGCTTCGATCCAACAATCTCTTGAATTTCATGTATAGGCTCATGGCTCATCCGTTAAGGCGTTGTCTGGCTGTCATAGGCAATATCCGAACCAAAAGTCACCCTGTCCGTTGTTCAACCGATCCCTCGGGGCCCTAACGGCCGACCGGAGAGCTGCGCTCGCGCATCACCGCCCCGGGATGACGTGAAGAAATCAGGAGACGAGAATGCACCAGCACGGCCATAACGATCCCAACGCTGCGAAGCTCTATGAACTGATCAAGGATGTGAAGATCGCCATGATGACGACGGTCGACACCGATGGCACGCTGCACAGCCGGCCCATGCATAGCATGGAGGCCGATGAGCATGGAGACCTTTGGTTCTTCACACAGATCCAATCACCCAAGATGACGGAGATTTCCCGCGACAACGAGGTGAACCTGGCCTACAGCGATCCGAGGAGCCAGAGCTATATATCCGTCGCAGGCAAGGCGGCGATCGTGCGCGACAAGGCGAAGATCGAGGAGAAATGGTCGGAGCCCCTGCGGGCCTGGTTCCCAAAAGGCAAGGATGATCCGCAGATCGCCCTGATCCGCGTGCATCCCTCGAAGGGCGAATATTGGGACAGCCCGTCTTCGACCGTCGTGCACCTTTACGGATATGCGAAGGCCGCCTTGACGGGACAGCCGCCGCGTCCGGGTGATCAGGCGAAGGTCAACCTGAGCTAATCAAGCATAAAAGTAACAAGCAATGAGGGCCGCTGAGCGGCCCTTTTTCATGCCACCTATTTGCTTCTTTCTTTGGGGCCCTAGCTTGAATATAATCAACCACAATAAAACAAAGTAACCCGGAGTTGATCCGAAGGTCAAAAATGAGAACACGAGAGGGGCGTTCCCAGGGAGGGAAGGATGAAATTCATCTGGCTTGCCGCCGTGTCTACTGTAGCGTTCGCGTCTTCAAGTTTCGCTCAACCCGCCACTCAGCCGCCGACCAGCAATCTCGAGAAGCTTTCGTCATTCCAGAGCACGGGAACGGAAGAGCCGAAGCCTATTCCTCAGGAAGGTCGTCGTGCCGACGCCATTCGCAAGAACCTTGAGAAGATCAAGTTGCCGGCTGGCTTCAAGATCGATCTCTATGCCATCGTTCCCGACGCACGCCACATGGCGGTCGGACCCAATGCGGGCGTTGTCTTTGTCGGAACGCGCAAGAGCAATGTCTATGTCGTGACGGATCGCGACAAGGATCGCATAGCCGATGAGGTGAAGCAGTTTGCTCCCTCCGTTCAGTTCAAGATTCCCAATGGTGTCTGCTTCTCGCGCGACGGCGTTCTCTATATCGTCGAGCAGAACCGGGTGCTTCAATTTCCGGCAGCCGAGTTCTTCTATGAGGGTCCGGACGTCGCTGCTTTCCAAGTGGTCAAGCAGGGCGAGCTGATTCCCCCCGGTGAGGAAAGCTACAATCACACCGCTCGCGTTTGCCGGGTCGGACCCGACAACAAGCTCTATATTGCTCTCGGTCAGCCCTTCAATGTGCCGGCAAAGGAGAAGATGGAGCTTTATCGGAAGGCTGGCATCGGCGGCATCATCCGCATGGATCAGGATGGCAAGAACCGCGAGGTCTATGCCACCGGCATCCGCAACTCGGTCGGCATCGAGTTCAATCCGGCGGACAAGTCCCTGTGGTTCACCGATAACCAGGTCGACGGCATGGGCGACGACCAGCCTCCCGGCGAACTCAACCGCGCCGTTCAAATGGGCCAGAACTTCGGCTTCCCCTATTACGGCGGCGGCATGGTTCGGACCGTCGAGTACAAGGATGACCAAGTTCCGGCTGGCACCGTTGCGCCCCAGGCCGAGATGACACCGCATGCGGCGGATCTTGGCCTCACCTTCTATACGGGCAAGATGTTCCCCCGGTCCTATCAGGGCGGCATCTTCTCGGCACAGCATGGCTCCTGGAACCGGACAAAGCCGGTAGGGGCGCGGGTGATGTTCACGCCGCTCAAGCCCGACGGCACGGCGGACAAGCCGCAGGTCTTCGCCGAAGGCTGGCTTAATGAGAACGGCGAATATCTCGGTCGTCCGGTCGATGTGGCAGTGCTCCTCGACGGATCGCTCCTCGTCTCCGATGACACGGCAGGTGCGATCTACCGAATCTCCTATGAAGGCCAATAAGGCTGTCTCGGCAGGCGCGCTCATCGGCGCGCCTGTTCCCTCCTCAAAAGGAAATAGCATGAAGAAAGCTTATGCCTTGGCATTTGCCGGGGCTCTCCTGAGTTCGCTTGCCGGCGCGACGGCCAATGCGGCGGATGCCAGAGCAGGGCGCCAGAAGATTACCACGTGCCAAGCCTGTCATGGTCTGGACGGCGTCTCGAAGAATCCTGAAGCTCCGAACCTGGCGGGGCAGATCGAAGGTTACCTCGTCAAAGCGCTGGCGGAGTACAAATCCGGCGCGCGAAAGAACGAGACCATGAACATTGTAGCGAAAGACCTGTCGGACCAGGACATGGCCGATATCGCCGCCTATTATTCCTCCATCCAGGTTGATGTTCTGCCCCCATGAAGCAAGGATTGGAGCCGACCACCCTTTCTTCGGCCCGAAGCCTTCGCTATTGTCCTGCCTCCTGAAACGGCTAGGAGCAGGCGATGGCGGACATCGCAACCAGGGTTTATAATCATACCTGGAAGATCGACCCGATCGTGCGTTCGGTCCTGGACACGGATTTTTACAAGCTCCTGATGGCGCAGACGATCTTTCGCCGCCATCGGGACGTGCAGGTCACCTTCGGCATCCATAACCGCACCACCCGGATCCGGTTGGCTGACATCATCGATGCTGGCGAGTTGCGTGAGCAGCTCGATCATGTGCGCAGCCTCTCCCTGACGCGCGGTGAATCTACCTGGCTGCGCGGCAACACCTTCTACGGCAAGCGCCAGATGTTCTCGCCGGAATTCATGGACTGGCTCGAGACCTTCCGTTTTCCTGAATACTTGCTGGAAAAGGAAGACGGTCAATATGTGCTGACCTTCCACGGCCCCTGGATCGAAACCACCATGTGGGAGATCCCGGCTCTCGCCATTCTCAACGAACTGCGCTCGCGTGGCGTGTTGAGAGGCATGGGCAAGTTCGAACTCCAGGTGCTCTATGCCCGCGCCATGACACGTGTGTGGGAGAAGATCGAACGGCTCAGAAAACTGCCTGATCTCTCCATCTCCGACTTTGGCACTCGCCGTCGCCACGGTTTCCTCTGGCAGGATTGGTGCGTGCAGGCGATGAGCGAAGGACTTGGACCATCCTTCCTCGGCACCTCCAACTGCCTCATCGCCATGCGGCGTGAGGTCGAGGCGGTGGGCACCAATGCCCATGAGCTTCCCATGGTCTATGCGGCGCTCACCGACAGTGATGAGGAATTGGCGCAATCTCCTTATCGCGTCTTGGCCGATTGGCAGGAAGATTATGAGGGCAACCTGCGCGTGATCCTGCCTGATACCTACGGCACGACGAACTTCCTCCAGAACGCTCCCGATTGGGTGCCATCCTGGACGGGTATCCGTATCGACTCCAAGGATCCCATCGAAGGCGGCGAGGAGGCGATTGCATGGTGGCAGCAGCGCGGGCAGAACCCGAAGGAGAAACTCGCGATCTTCTCCGACGGTCTGGATGTGGATCTGATTGAAAGGATCCACCAGCATTTCCGCGGCCGCATGCGCATCGGCTACGGCTGGGGCACGCTGCTGACGAACGACTTCCGCGGCCTTGCTCCTGAAGGTGGACTTGACCCTATCTCTATCGTCTGCAAGGTCATCTCGGCGGATGGACGTCCGACCGTGAAGCTTTCCGACAATCCAACGAAGGCTCTGGGTCCGGAAAGGGAAATCGAGCGTTATAAGCGCGTGTTCCGTGTTGGTGCGCAAGTTGCGCAGCCGGTTTTGGTGTGATGGCCATGAAAGTTGATCTCAACTGCGATATGGGTGAAGGCTTCGGTCCCTGGCCCATGGGGGATGACGAGGCGATGCTCGATATCGTCTCGTCTGCGAATATCGCGTGCGGTTTCCATGCGGGCGATCCGTCCATCATGTTCCGCACTGCCGAGACAGCGAAGCGCAAGGGTGTGGCTGTCGGCGCGCATCCGGGCTTCAACGATCTGCACGGATTTGGACGGCGTGTGATCCGTGGAGACTCTCCCGCTGAGATCGAGCGGATGATAGCCTACCAGATCGGCGCCCTGCAGGCTGTCGCCACCCTGGCTGGCCATAGGGTCACCTATGTCAAGGTCCATGGCTCGCTCAACAACATGGCGAACGAAGACGAGAGCCTAGCACTTGCGATTGCCCGCGCCATCAAGGGAGTCGATGGGAACCTCATCAATGTGTGCATGCCGGGCCTTCTGATGGAGAAGGCGTCGGAGACCGTGGGCATTCCAGTGGTGAGGGAATTCTTTGCGGATCGTACCTATGAAGACGACGGCACGCTGACCTCCCGCAAGAAGACCGGCTCCGTCCTGCACGATGCCGATGCTGCAGCCGAGCGCGTGCTGCGTACTCTCCAGGACAAGGCCGTCATCACGACCTCGGGAAAACGCATTCCTATCGAGATCGATACGATCTGCGTCCATGGTGACGAGCCAAGTGCGGTGACCATGGCGCGCACAGTCCGGGCGAAGCTCGAGGCAAACGGCATCACCATCGCTCCGTTCTCTGGGCGTTAAGAATATCGTTCAAGGATCCCTTCTCGACATGATCCGCTGATTATGCTGCCTACCGCCCGACTTATCGGCGGGCTCTGATCGATTATCTCGCTGATCAGTGCACGCAGATGAAGCTGGCACTTGATGTCGGGTGCGGCACCGGGCAGCTTTCCGTGCTGTTGGCGGATCGCTTCAGATTGATCCGCTGATCCGCCATTTCTATGAAGAGGTGGCCGGCCCTTATTGGCCACCGGAGAGTCGCCTTGTCGAGGATGGCTGTCGTTCCTTCGACTTTCCTTTGTGGAGTGGGACTGCACCGCCGTTGGCGAATGAGGTGCAATGGCAGGCCTCCGACCTGATTGGCTATCTTGGTACATGCTCGGCGGTGCGTGGGCTTGAGAAGGCGCAGGGGCGCGAACCGTTCGAGCAGTTCCAGCGCGACTACTTAAGTCTTTGGAACGAGCCGCAGCGTCGGCGCGCGATCCGGTTTTCCTTGTCGCTGCGCGTCGGGCGCATCTGAAACGACGCGGAATGCTTCTGCGAGAAACGGCTTGAGCGCGGCCAGCGTCTCTTCAGGCGCTTCCTCGGCAAGGTAATGGCCGCATTCGATTCCGTGGCCTTCCACATGATCCGCCCAGTCGCGCCAGACCGCCGGCACATCATACCAGCGCTCCAACCCATTCCTTAACCCCCACAACGCTTGCACCGGGCATGCGATGCGCCGTCCAGCCTGCTTGTCGGCTTCGTCCAGCCGCATGTCGATGGTCGCACCGGCGCGGTAATCCTCGCACATGGCATGGATGGTTTCAGGGTTGGTGTAGCAGCGCTGGTATTCTGCCAAAGCCTCCGCATCGAACATTGTGCGTCCCCGACGCAAATAGAACGTGTCAGGATCAGCAGAGATCAGCGTTTCGGGAATGGGATGTGGCTGTGCGAGGAAAAACCAGTGCCAGTAACCCATCGCAAAAGCCATGTCGGTTCGCTTGAAATGCTCGTAGGTCGGCAGAATGTCGAGAACGGAGAGGGCCACGATCCGGCCGGGATGATCGAGCGCCATACGATAGGCGCAGCGCCCGCCACGATCATGACCCACGACAGCAAAGCGCTCGAAGCCGAGAGCCTGCATGACCTCGACCATGTCGCGGGCCATGGCGCGCTTGGAATAGGGCTCGTGATCCGCCGTGGTTGGAGGTTTCGAACTGTCGCCGTAGCCGCGCAAGTCCGCGCAGACGATCGTGAAATCCTCTGCCAAGCGCGGAGCAACGCGGTGCCACATTACATGCGTCTGCGGGTGTCCATGCAGCAGCAGGATAGGCGGACCATTGCCGCCACGGCGGAGATTGATGATAGCCTCGGACGTTTCGATCCGGCGATGCGTGAAGTTCTCGAACATCAGTCGAGTGTCTTACACTTCCACGCGAGGTTCCAGCCCTACGAAAGCAGACGAGAGCGATATTCTGAGTGCAAGGCTGCATCAGCGTTCCGTCTCGCCTGCTTGAAAGGAAGGGTTACCAGGAGCGGCGTGTGCCGTTGTCGATGTGAATGAGACCGTTGCGATACATCTTGATGCCGCCGACTTCAGGGCGTGAGCTCAAGTAAGCCATCACGCCGCGGGTGCGGGTTCTCACTCTGAAATCGATGGCGCGGCATGAGAGATGGAGCGAATGACGCGCGCCGCCTGCACGCCAGTTCCGGCTCGTGTTGCGATGCGTGGACTCGACGCTGACGGGGCCGAACTTGCTCGCGACATCTGCCACGACTTCCTGCAGGCTGCCAGGCAGGCAGTTCGTCGGGGCGCTGGCGCGCAGCGTGATCGTGCCCTGCGTCACCAGCGAGGCAAAGCCGGAGAGGGTTCGACTGCTGAGCGTGCTGGCATTGGGCAGGCTGCCCGTGACAGCAGGGTCCGTGATCCGGTCGCTGGAGGGCAGGCTGGTGTACTCGACTTTGGGAAGAGCTTTTGACGGAGCTCTAAGAACAGCTTTGGTCTTACGGAGGGTTTTGGGAAGAGAATCGGCTGCGGGGGAAGGAGTGGAAATTGGGATCGGAATCACGATCCCGGTTGGTTGTGGGTGTAGGCTTTGGGCATGGGCCAGATTTGTTGGCAGCAGGCCCGCAAGACAAGCGCTGGTCACGAAGACGAGCCAAGGTGCGCGACGAACTTTCAATTCGGTGCTCATCGGGATCTCCCCGTTCTGAGCCCCCACACAAGAGAACGCCGTGTGGATGGTCCTCCCAACGGCAGCAATGTTTATTGGCCAGTAAACTGGCAGTTGCGGTGACCGCTTAGGTTTCAGTACCTATGCTACTGCCTAGTTGAGGCAAGAGTGATGTGGGAAAAAATCATTTATCCAAAAGGGTTAGCGTGGACAGAACGCTTATTTTGCAAGCGTTTTAGCCTCAGAAAAATTCCTATACTTGGTGTAATATGTTGCAATTCTTGAGATCTTGCAGGCTCCACTGACGATACACATATCATGTTGCGAGCCGTAACATCGGCAACTGGAGACTGGAATGCCTGCTGTCCGTAGCGACTTTTTCGAAGCCATCAAAGCTGCCGGCCCGAGCCGGGAGGATTCTCTTGCGCGCATCACGCTCGTGGCGAAGCTGATGGACAGCGCCTTCGTCATCCCGGGTCTGAACCGCCGCATCGGCCTCGATGCCATCCTGGGCCTCGTACCGGGCGTCGGCGATGCTCTTTCAGCCGCCTTGGCGAGTTACATCATCTGGGAGGCGCACCAGCTCGGCCTGCCGCGCTGGAAGATCGCTCGAATGGTAGCTAACGTGGCCGTGGATACCGCCATCGGCGCCATTCCGCTGGCCGGCGATGTGTTTGACGTGTTCTTCAAATCCAACGAGCGCAACCTGCGCATCATCCACGATCATCTCGGCACGCCCAAGCGGAGTCCAAAAGAGATCGACGGAACGGCGGTGCGTATCAGCGAACGTTAAGTTGAAGCAAAGCTCAATGAAAAGCGCGGCTCAAAGGCCGCGCTTTTGTCTTATCGATGGCTTGAGATGAATTGCTTGAAGCGCTCTGATTTCGGAGCGCCGAACACCTCGGCCGGCGGACCTTCCTCCTCCACGACGCCCTTATGCAGAAAGACTACGCGGTTCGACACGTCGCGGGCAAAGCCCATCTCGTGCGTGACCACCAGCATAGTGCGGCCTTCCTCGGCGAGCGAGCGCATGACGCGCAGCACTTCGCCGACGAGTTCGGGATCGAGCGCGGAGGTCGGCTCGTCGAACAGCATCACCTTGGGATGCATGGCAAGCGCCCGGGCGATGGCTGCGCGCTGCTGCTGGCCGCCGGAGAGGTGAGAGGGGTACTGATTGCGCTTGTCGGCGATGCCGACCTTCGCCAGCAGTTCCTCGGCTTCTGCGATGCACTCGGCCTTGGGGCGCTTCTGCACATGCACGGGCGCTTCGATCACGTTCTCCAGGATCGTCATGTGGGACCAAAGATTGAAGCTCTGGAACACCATGGCGACACGCGAGCGGATACGGTCCACCTGGCGCTGGTCCGCCGGGACCATGCCCTTGCGGCCAGCCTTGAGCTTGATCGTCTCGCCGCCAATGGTGACATCGCCGCCATCGGGAACTTCGAGCATGTTGATGCAGCGAAGCATTGTCGACTTGCCGGAACCGGAAGCGCCGAGAATCGAGATCACATCTCCTTCATTGGCGTTCAGCGACACGCCCTTGAGCACTTCGAGCGATCCGAAATTCTTGCGTAGGTTGGTGATCGAAACAGCAGGGGCGGTCTGAGAAGACAAGGACGAAACTCCGTTAGACATGCGCGGCCTCCAGGCGCGGCTCAACGGCCGGCGGGCGGCGCAGATGAGGCGAGAGCCACCATTCGATGGCCATGATGATGCGAGTGATGATGAAGTTCAGGACGAGATAGATTGCACCTGCCACGATGAACACTTCCACGGCGCGGAAGGTCTGTGAAATCATTTTGGCCGCAAGGCCCGTGACTTCCATCATGGTGATGACGGAGGCCAGGGACGTGGCCTTCACCATCAGAATAATCTCGCTGCCGTAAGCAGGCAGTGCCTGCCGCACGGCGATGGGGAAGATGATGCGGCGGAAGAGCAGGAAGCCCGACATGCCACAGGCGCGCGCGGCTTCGACCTGGTTGTGCGGCACCGCTTGCAGGCCGCCGCGAATGATCTCGCTGCCATAGGCCGCCGTGTTCATGGTGAGTGCGAGAACCGCGCACCAATAGGGCTCACGGAAGAAGCCCCACAAGCCCAGTGCATCCAGTGTAGGACGGAACTGTCCGAGGCCATAATAGATCAGGAAGATCTGCACGAGCAGCGGCGTGCCGCGGAATACGAACACATAAGCCTGGGCCGGCCAGTCGAGCAGCTTGATGTTCGACATGCGCATGAGCGCGAGCAGCATGGCGAAGACAGCGCCGAACGCAATCGATGTGAATGCGAGGTTGAGGGTTAGCGGAATGCCACCGATGAGACGCAGGAACGCTTCCTGCATGAAGCCAAAATCCATCAGGAAGCCCTCCGCATGCCGCGCAGCGAATAGGTCTCCGCACGCTGGAACAGATAGGTCGAAACCCAGGTGATGACGAGGTAGAGAATCGCCGCCGTGACGTAGAAATCGAATGGACGGCGCGTGGAGCCTGCGGCGACCTGCGACTGGCGCAGAAGCTCGACCAAGCCGGTCACCGAGATCAGCGCGGATTCCTTCAGCACCAGCTGCCATGTATTGCCGAGGCCGGGAATGGCATAGCGGAGGACCTGGGGTGCGATGATCCGGCGGAACATGAGCCAACGGTGCATGCCGACCGAACGGGCGGCTTCCAGCTCGCCGCGGCTGACCACCTGGAAAGCACCGCGGAACACCTCGGCCTGATAGGCTCCGGAGACGATGCCGATGGCCATGGCGCCTGTGGCGAAGGCCGGGACGCCAATGAAGCCCTCAGCGCCGAACAGGCTGCCGATGGCGCCGAGCGCTGCACTGCCGCCGAAATAGAAGAGATAGATCACAAGGAGGTCGGGAATTCCGCGCAGGACGGTGGTGTAGCCATCCGCCAGCCAGCGGACCGGTGCATTGCCGCCGATCTTGCCCCAGGCCACGAAGGTTCCGACGATGGAACCTGCGAGGAAGCCGCAGGTAGCGACGGCAATCGTCATGGCCGTCGCTGTCAGAAGAGCCCATCCCCATCCGTTGGGGCCGAACCCGACGAGTTCGAAATAGCTCAGGTGTTGCACGCTTTAACTTTCTTGACTGTGCCCGTCCTCTAAAGCGGAAAACGAGCCATTTCCTCTCATATCCCGGCTCGGCCGGTACCCGCTCCCCAGGCGAGCAGGGCTGCGCTGGGGAGCCGCGTTTGCCGCTCTCTTGTCAGGTTTGCGGAGTCATGTCGATCTTGAACCACTTCTGCGTCAACTTTTGCACGGTTCCATCCTCGATGGCGGCCTGGATGGCCTTATCGAACATGGCCTTGAGCTTGGTATCTTCCTTGCGCAGTCCGACCGCCACACCGCGGCCCAGCACGTCACCGCTCACCGCGCCACCCACGATCTCCATGTCCTTGAACTCCGGCTTTTCGGTCGAGGCCTTCAGGGAGGAGTGGGCCGCGAAGATCGCGTCGAGGCGGCCGGCAGACAAGTCGAGGTCATGCTGCTCGGTGGTCTTGTATTCGCGGATCGTGACTGTGTCCTTGAGGTACTTCTCAAGGAACTGGGCGTTGACGGTCGAGCCTTGCGTGCCCACGGTCTTGCCCTTCAGAAGCGGCTTCCACTCCTCGATCATCTTCTTGGCTGCCTCAGGCTCCTTGTCGAGGCTCAGGCGCTGGCCGGTGCCTGCGAGCTTCTCGAGAGGGGAGCCCTTCATGACGCCCCAGCCATGCGGACCGGAGGCGTAGGGGCGCGAGAAGTTGATCGTCTCTAGGCGCTTCTCCGTGATGTTCATGCCGGCCATGATGGCATCGTACTTCTTGGCCTGAAGCGCCGGAATGATGCCATCCCAGTCCTGAGCCACGATCTCGCACTTCACCTTCATGCGCGCGCACAGGTCGTTGGCGAGGTCGATCTCGAAGCCTTCCAGCTTGCCGCCCGCGCCCGTGAAGTTCCACGGCGCATACGCGCCCTCGGTCGCAATCTTGACGGTCTTTTCCTGCGCAGACGCTCCGCCCATAGCGAGAGTGGAGGCCAGCAGGGTTAGACCCAGTGCCTTGAACAGTTTCATCATCGTTCCCCTGGTCAGCTTTGACTGATCCTTGTGCCCAAATGGCTGCAGCAGCTCATTATTCGGCCCCTCAAAGGTAACAGCCAAAAGCCAAGCCGGCGCAAGGCCTAATCATGCCGAATCAACGCGCCAGACTGGTGTTTTCGGTCGCAGTTGACCTGTTTTCATACAAAAAAGGCGCGGCCGAAGCCGCGCCCTGGATATGTAAGGGCTAAGGTTAGCCCTTCGGGGAAATGTCGATCTTGAACCACTTCTCGGACAGCTTCTTCACGGTGCCGTCCTTGACAGCTGCCTGAATGGCCTCGTTGAAGGCCTTCTTCAGCTCCTGGTCTTCCTTGCGCAGGCCGACGCCGACACCTTCGCCGAGGATGCCGCCCGTGATGGACGGGCCGACGAGGGCATAGTCCTTGAATTCGGGCTTCTCGAGAGTGCCGATGATTGCCGTGGAGTCTGCCAGAACCGCATCGATGCGACCGGCAGCGAGGTCGAGATCGTGAGCCTCGGTGGTCTTGTACTCCCGGATCTCAGCGGTGCCCTTGTAATATTTATCGGCAAAGTTCGCGTGAATGGTCGAGCCCTGGACGCCGATGGTCTTGCCCTTCAGGAGCGGCTTTACGGCATCGATGGCCTTCTCGGCGGCTTCCTTCTGGGTGCCGAGGTTGAAGGCTTGGCCCGTGCCCGGCATCTTGGCGAGCGGCGAGGACTTCGGGACGAGGAAGCCGTTCGGGCCGGCAGCGTAGGGGCCAGCGAAGTCGATGGTCTTCTTGCGTTCGTCGGTGATGCTCATGCCGGCCATGATGGCATCGTACTTCTTGGCGGTGAGGGCCGGAATGATGCCGTCCCAGTCCTGAGCCACGATCTCGCACTTCACCTTCATGCGCGCGCACAGGTCGTTGGCGAGGTCGATCTCGAAGCCTTCCAGCTTGCCGCCCGCGCCCGTGAAGTTCCACGGCGCATACGCGCCCTCGGTCGCAATCTTGACGGTCTTTTCCTGCGCAGACGCTCCGCCGATCGCGAGAGCGGTGCCGAGGACGGCAAGGCCGACAGTCTTAACGAATTTCATAGTCGTTCCCTTAACTTATGGGCTCCTGATACACGTTGGAGCCTATCTTGCTCGCGGCCCTCTCGGACCGCGCTGTGGCGCAGTAACTGCCAATCTTTGGAAAAAGGCAAGGGGCACTTGGAGCCCCTTACACAACCCGCAGGCGGATCTCGCCGAGGCCTTCGATAGCCCCGACCATGGTCTGTCCTTGCGTTACAGCGCCCACGCCTTCCGGGGTTCCGGCAAAGATCACGTCGCCCGGAGCGAGCTCGAAATACGAAGAAAGGTAGGCAATCTGCTCGGCTACGGACCAGACCATGTCAGAGAGATCAGCCTTCTGCTTGACGCTACCGTCGACCGTGAGAGAGATGGCGCCCTTGGCCGGATGCCCAACTTCCGTGGCGGGATGGATCGGACCTACGGGGCCCGAGAAATCCCCGGCCTTGCCGAGCTCCCAGGGGCGGCGCAACTGCTTGGCCTCGTCCTGAAGGTCACGGCGGGTCATGTCGAGACCGACGGCATAGCCGAAGACATGGCCGAGCGCGTCGGAAACCGGGATGTCCCGCCCACCCTTGGCAAGGACGACCACTAGTTCCACCTCGAAATGATAGTTCTGCGTCTTGGGCGGATAGCAATGATCGACTGTCTGATCCTCCGGCACGACCTGCAGGGCATCGGCCGGTTTCATGAAGAAGAACGGCGGTTCACGGGTCGGATCGCCGCCCATCTCCCGTGCATGAGCGGCGTAGTTGCGACCAACGCAATAGACGCGCCGCACGGGAAAAAGATCGCCGGAGCCTGCGATCGGGAGGGCGGGGACCGGGGGAGTGGGAATGACGTAGGCCATGATGGTTTGCGAGAGCCTTCTGAGGAAAAACAGGAATCGTCTTTGTCCTTCCTACACCTTGCAGTTCGCACCACAAGACGTCATGAACGGGGGCTCCACATGAGGAACGACGATGACCGCACACGGCAGCACTGGCACGGCTCTCATTGAAACCCTGAAGGCACGGCTCGGAGAGGCCTATGTTCTGACGGCGGCAGGCGACATCGATGGCTATCTCACCGAGTCGCGAGGGCTTTATCGGGGCGAGGCTCTGGCTGTGGTGCGGCCCAAGGATCGTGACGAAGTTGCATTCGTCCTGCAGGAATGCGCGAAGGCCAGCGTGCCTGTGGTGCCGCAAGGCGGCAATACGGGTCTCGTCGGTGGCGGCGTTCCTTATGGTGGTGTGGTGTTGTCGCTGGCCCGTCTCGACCGCATCCGCGAGATCGACCCGGTGAATGCGACGATCACCGTCGAGGCAGGCTGCATTCTCAAGACCGTGCAGGATGCAGCGAGCGATTCTGGTTTCCTCTTTCCTCTGTCCTTGGCCTCGGAAGGCTCTTGCCGCATCGGCGGCAATCTTGCCACCAATGCCGGCGGCACCGCCGTTCTGCGCTATGGCAATATGCGCGATTTGACACTCGGCCTCGAAGTGGTGCTGGCTGATGGCCGCATTTGGGACGGCCTCAAAGGTCTGCGCAAGGACAATACGGGATACGACCTGAAGGATCTCTTCATCGGGTCGGAAGGCACGCTCGGCATCATCACGGCTGCCGTGCTGAAGCTCTTTCCCAAACCGCATGCACGTGTCACCGCGTTCATCGGCTGTGCCTCGCCTTACGATGCGCTCAAGGTGTTTCAGCGTCTGCGCGAGGCGGCAGGCGATCAGCTCACTGCATTCGAGTACATGCCCGAATTCGGGATCGAGATTGTCCTCAAGCACATGCCGGGTTCGGTGCGACCGCTTGCCGAGAAGTATAACTCCTATGCATTGATCGAGTTGTCTTCACCGCAGAAGGATGCGGACCTGCAAAGCCAGCTCGAAGCCGTTCTTGGCGAAGCCTTCGAGAAGGGCTTGGTGCAGGATGCGGTTCTGGGTTCCAGCGAGGCGCAGAGCCAAGCGCTCTGGGGTCTGCGCGAACATCTCTCCGAGGTGCAGCGCATGGAAGGCGGATCGATCAAGCACGATGTCTCCGTGCCCGTCTCGCGTGTGGCCGAGTTCATCGATGTGGCAACGAAAGCCTGTGAGGCGGAGATGCCGAGTGTGCGTGTGTGCGCGTTCGGCCATTTCGGCGACGGCAATATTCACTTCAATCTATCGCAGCCGGTGGGCATGGATAAGGCCGAGTATCTTGGGCAGTGGGAGCGCTTCAACCGCATCGTGCACGACATCGTGCACAACATGAACGGTTCGATCTCCGCCGAGCACGGCATCGGCCTCATCAAGCGCGATGAGCTGGTCCATTACAAGGATGCGGTCGCGATCGATCTCATGCGCAGTCTCAAGCGCACGATTGATCCGCAGAACATCCTCAACCCTGGCAAAGTCGTGGCCGTTGGAGACAATCTCCCTGCTACCTTCCCCAAGGCAGGATAAGGTCCATGAAAAGCATTGACCTTCTCGCCTTCGGCGAGCCGCTCATGGAATTCGCAGAGGTGCAGCGTAATGGCGAACGTCTCTACCTTCCGGGCTTCGGCGGCGATGTCCCCAACACCGCCGTTGCCGCAGTGCGCCAGGGTGCGAAGGCTGCGATCTTCACCGCACTGGGGCGTGATTCCTTCGGGCAGGATTTTCTTGATCTCTGGCACCGCGAAGGCATCGATTGCTCATCCGTCATTTCGCGTAAGGATGGGCGAACGGGTATCTATTTCATCAGCTACGGCGCGGACGGGCACGTGTTCTCCTATGCCCGCGCAGGATCGGCGGCGAGCCTGATCACCGTCGATGAGTTGCCGCTGATCCAGATTGCGTCCGCACGCGTTCTGCACGCATCGGGCATCACGCAGGCTATTTCGGAAAGCTGCACCGATGCGGTGTTCGCCGCGATCAACCATGCGAAGGCGAACGGAACGGTCGTGAGCTATGACACCAACCTTCGTCTGAAGCTCTGGCCGCTGGAGCGCGCCCGTGCGATCATTCATGGTGCGTCTGCCATGTCGGATATTCTTCTGCCCGGCCTCGACGATGCACGCCAGCTCACGGAACTGGAAAGCCCTGAAGAGATCTGCGCATTCTATCTCAATCTCGGCTGTGGCTTGGTGGCACTGACTATGGGTAAGAACGGCACGATGGTTGCCACGAAGGAGCGGCGGGAGGTGATCGCGGCAAAGCCTGTCGAGGCTGTCGATGCAACAGGTGCTGGCGACACATTCGACGGAGCGTTTCTCGCTGAGTGGCTTCTTCATCGCGATCCGTTTCGCGCAGCAGCTTACGCCAATGCGGCTGCCGCCCTGTCGACCTTGGGTGAGGGTGCCGTTGCGCCCATGCCCCATCGCGCGGAAGTCGAGCATTTTCTTCAAGGCGCATGAAAACGGCGGGCCCATAGGACCCGCCGCCACAATCCTTCAAAACTGTAAGATCGCTTAGCGGCGGCGTGTCGCCGAGCCGCCGGGAAGACGACGCGCCTCTGCTATGTGCTGCTCGATATGCGGCACCACCGAGGCTGCGAACTGGCGAAGGGAAGGGTCGCCGCCAGCCTGAGCATAGTTGGCGTGCAGGGCCAGCGCCTCCTGGTGACCCATGCGCTGATACTGACCGTAGAGACGGTCGAACTGCGGGCCGGAGGTGGAGGCGAGTTGGTTCAGCATGGCCGTCTTTTCGGGGCTGAGCGGAACACCGACGCGGACCGGCGTGATCGATCCGGTAGACTGCACGTCGGCGGCCGAGCCGGCCGCCGCACCCGTCGTTGCGCCAACGCCCGCACCAACAGCTGCGCCGACAGGACCGCCGACCAGGGCGCCAACGCCCGCACCCGTCAGGGCTCCTGTCGCCGTGCCGCCCGTTGCGCCCGGCGAGGTGGCCGCCGCCCCTGCAGTGGTGCCTGCCGCTGCGCCGACACCAGCGCCGACAGCGGCGCCGACAGGACCGCCGATCAGAGCGCCGATACCAGCACCCGCCAGCGTCCCGCCAAGCGAACCAGCGATGAACTCACCGGAAGCCGTATAGACAGGGCGACCGCCATTCAGAGCTTGGCTGGTCTGAGCGTGCGCCTGGATCATCTCTTGAGCGAAGCGGCGCACAGTGGGATTACGCGAGCGCTGCAAAGCGAGCTGGCTCGACGCAATCTCGAAGGCATCGGATTGAGCCGCCATCATACGGTAAGACTGGCTATCAATAACCGTCTGGGCAAAAGCCGGTGCGGAAATGGATGCAAGCAGGGCAGCGAGAACAACATGCTTCTTCATGAGGTAACTCCTGTTTTCTGGGAGCGCAGAACACCACGCGAAGCCTGCCAGGCTGCAAAGTTCATGGGTGGCTGCTGCACCCCTTCAACGAGGAGCGATCTGAGCGGTTCCAGACAAGGAAAAGACAGATCAATCACGCTCAAAGCTCAGCGTTTTTGCCAAGTTTGAAGCGTGAGCGGAACAACCGATCCTTTGGCGGACCTCAAGCTTCGGGATCGTCACGGCCTCGACAGCCTTGGCCAGAGCCTTGCGGTCGACGGAGAAGGCAGCCTGAGGCATGCCGGCTGCGGCTCACACGGTGTCATAGACGAGAAGGCAGGTGAGTGCGTTCATGGCCGTGCCTCGGGCTGCCTGATGCGGGCAAGAGACAGCATGCCCATGCCCCCGACGGTACCGTCAGGCGTCAAGCCTCGCAATTCGGCTGTAAGCAGGAAGCCTGTTTCATCCCGATCGATCGTGAAGAGATGATAGCCCGCCTTATGCGTGAGGGTTCCCCCGCGTGCGGAAGCGGAAGGGGCTCCGACAATCGGAACCGGCCCGCGCGGTCCGTCGATGTGAGCGAGCGAGCCCACGTGATTGTGCCCGTGAAGGATGAGCTCTGCGCCGACACGTTTGATCATGCCCTCAAAACGCTTGGCGTCGGTCAGGTTGCGTCCGGCTTCGGCCCCGCCGACATGGGGCGGATGGTGAATGAGGACGATGCGGAAGCAGAATGGATCTTGCCCCAACTCGGCCAGCATTTCCTCCGCATCCTTCGTCTGCTTCGATCCAACACGCCCAGTCGCCACGAAGGGGAGCGTCGGAATGGCGGAGGACAGGCCGATCATGGCGATCTGCCCGTACCGGCGAAGATAGGGAAACACGGCCTCGCGCCCGTCGTCACCGCGCGTCCACGGAGCAATCTTCTGCAGCAAACCTTCAAGCGAGCCGCGCACATAGGCATCGTGATTGCCCGGCACGAAGGTGACGCGCGACGGATCGCCGAGGCTCTCCATGAAGATGCGCGATGTCTCCCACTCGTCAGGAAGGCCGATATTGCAGGTATCGCCCGTGCAGGTGATATGGTCCGGCTTCTGCGCGTGAATATCGGCGACGAGTTCGGCCAGCAGCTCCATGTCGTGCAGGTCCTGCCGGCTGCGGTGCCAGTTGTACCAGCCGGTCAGGCGCTTGCTCAGCAACTGCTTCAGGCGGGGCCGGGGGAGGGGCCCCACATGAGGGTCCGTCAGATGAGCAATGCGGAACATGATGGCCTAGGACGAGTGAACGGACGAGAGTTCGCCCGCCCTGCGCGTGCCGTCAAGCGTTGCCGATGAAGATGGCGGCGAAAAGCGCCAGAACGCTCGCGGCCTTTAGGAAACGTGGAGCTAGGGGGAATCGCGGCCCGTCTTGGGCCACACCGTCTCGGATCCCGGGGGAAGAGGAAGGGTCGGGGCGGGGGCGGTTCGCGAAATGCCGGTCAATTCGCGGGTCATTCTCGTCGCGGATGATGACGAGTGAGATGGCCGCCCGCTCGATCAGGTCAGACAGGGACTTGATGGCCCCTTAAATGCAGTCGAGAGGGGAGGCTGGCCGATCGCCAAGCTTTTTGGGAGCCTGGCGATCGGATCGGAAGATCAAAGCCTTAGTACTGGGCGCCCGGGATCAGGGTCGAGTAGATCGAGCGGTCCTCGAGGTTGAGGGCCGGGGACCAGGAAAAGCGGGCTGTGCGGTTGATGTAGGACAGGATCAGGGACAGAAACATTGGAACACCTTTGGCTGGCGTTGTGTTAGACCTTAGTAGGGTGCAGGTCACGCGTTATTCCCATGGATCAGCTATGCATGGGATGAATGTCTCCATTCATTCTCCCGTAATCTTCCCATGATTTATTCGGCCGATGTCTGACTCCGCGCCAAAGAGCAAAGCTGCCCGCTTCGTTACCTGGGGGCTTCATACCTATTGGCGCTTTTCCCGGGGGATGACCTTGGGCGTCCGTGCCGCTGTGCTCGACGAAAGGAGCCGGGTCTTTCTCATCCGGCATACTTACGTGCCGGGCTGGCATCTTCCCGGAGGCGGCGTGGAGACAGGGGAGACGGCGCTCGATGCGTTGACCCGTGAGCTGCGCGAGGAAGCCTGCATCTCCATTGACGGGCCGCCGGTCCTGGCAGGTGTTTACTTCAACCATCGGATTTCGCGGCGCGACCATGTGCTGGTCTACGTAATCCGGAACTTCACAATCCTGGGGGAGAAGAAGCCTGACCGGGAGATTGCCGAGGCCGGGTTCTTCCCGCTCGATCAATTGCCGGAGGGCACGACGGCGGCAACCCGCCGCCGGCTGGCTGAAATCCTCGAAGGGCAGCCTCTCTCCGCCACCTGGTAAAAGAGTAGGGTTTGCGCGGCGTGTCCGACGCTGCTAGAGCATCGGACCCAAAAGTGGATTTGCACTTTTGGGATCGATCCGATGCTCATTCTCGAGAGGAGCGCATCGTTCGGGCGAAAAAATCGAATCCACTTTTCCGCACGATGCGCTATGGCCAGAGCCATAGAAGGAAACGCCACAACAATGACCATCATTCGGATTCAGCGACGACGACAGGGCTGACCTCATTCGTCCAGCCGCCTTTCATATTTGTCGTCTTGAATCTTGAGTCCGTCATGACCGAGCTTTCCCTTCTCATCCGTTCCGAGCAACCCATCGATGACGAGGCTATCGAGCGCCTTCACGAGCGTGCCTTCGGCCCGGGCCGCTATGCCCGCACGGCCTCCCGTCTGCGGGAAGGTGCCGGCCATCTGCTCGATCTCTCATTTACCGCCATGGTGGGCACGCTGCTGGTCGGCTCCGTGCGCCTGACGCCGGTGATGGCTGGCGAGGAGCCCGCTCTGATGCTTGGCCCGCTCGCTGTCGAACCTGCCTTCGAGAGCAGGGGCATCGGCGCTGCCCTCATGCGCCGTTCGCTGGATGCGGCGAAGGCGAAGGGGCACACCCTGGTGCTCCTCGTGGGCGATGAGCCCTATTACAGCCGCTTCGGCTTCAAACATATTCCGCCGCAGCAATTGCAATTGCCAGGCCCGGTCAATCCTGCCCGTTTTCTGGCTTTGGAACTGGCGGAGGGGGCGCTCGCCCGCGCCAAGGGGCTCGTCACGCCTCTCCCAAAGGCGTCCTAGCCAAGCCGTGCCTGCGCTCTCCGTGCTTTCACAACATTCTGTCATCACCAGCCTTGTGCCGCTGCCCTCATCCTGAGGAGAAGCCGTGAGGCTGCGTCTCGAAGGATGGTTCAATGCGCTCTGGATCTTCCTTCGAGACGATCGCTCAAGCGATCTCCTCAGGATGAGGGCAGCAGGTTAGGAAAGTAGGGCGGCCCTGAAGAGCGCCATTCCCGGCCGGAGATAGCGATAGCCATCGGAGAGGACGGGAATTCACTCCGCGCTCAGCCTTGGATCCCCTTCCCGGTCTGGCTGACCGCCGGGGATGACACGGGCGCTGTCGGTGGGGGAATGTCAAAGAGCGGCGAGGGCATGCGCCATTGTCCCCGGGGCCGGTGGCGTTCCGAGGTTTGGCAGTCGAGGGGGGCGCGAGGAGCGGTCCGGCTCGATCTTGGAAGTGAAGCGTGGAACCGAACGGCTCCTCGCGCACGGCTTTTTTAGGCGGACAGGCGGCGCGGTCCCAGCAACTGCCCGAAGCGGCCACCGCATCGCTTTCAGCGGGCGGCTCCGGACCAATCCTGAACCCCGGGCACAGCCTGGGCCTCCCGTCGAGCAGGCCTGCGTTCACCTCCCGCACGGGACCGCTCCCGACCCCGCAGCTTACGACGCCTCGCGAGCGCGCCCCCAGCAGGTCAGGACAGATGCAACATAGTTCAGACCAGGCCCAAAGTCAAGAACAAAGTGAGAACATGTTCCGGCTGCGCCCTCCCGCCTGCCGCAGCCTCTCGCGTCATCCCCGGCCGGGGATCCACGTCTTCAAGCTGATGTGATTCCTAAGACGTGGATGCCCGCGACAAGCGCGGGCATGACGAGGTGGAGTGGCACAAAGCAACAGGACCGGAGTGCCCGGGGCGATACCGGATCAAGTCCGGGGACGGCCATGATGGAGGACCGGAGCGAATGAGAGACCTGGAGCGCGTGTCCCGATGGATGGTGCGCTGCGGGACTCAAGTGCGACGACGGCCCTCCGTCAGCCAGGCCGCGAGCGTCGCGCCGATCAAAAGCGCAAGGCCGATGAAGCCGAGCGCCAGCGGGAAGACGGAGACGCCGCGCACGATGGCGCTCTCACTGGGCTTGAGGCCGATCCAATCGCCACCCGAGAAGCGCGAGCCGGAATGCACCGCAAGGATGCGGGGCACCGTGATGCTCTGATCACCCTCCATCGCCACGCGCCGCACGGAGCCGCCGGTCGCCTCCGCGATGGGGGTGAGCGCCTCCGTGTTGCTGAACACGTCCATCAGCTCGCGTGGGTTGGCGGGGCCGATGCTCACGAAGGCGATGAGCTCTCCGGAGCGCACCGTGTGAAGGCCGAGTTCCTTGCCTTCGACTTCGGCCGTGAACAGACCGGGCCGGCTCTCAGAGAGGGGAATGCTGCTCTCCACGCCGCTCGGCGTCACGAGGGTCACGGGCGCTGCCGTGTCCTCCATCGTCTGCCGCTCGATGCGGATGGTGCGGCCGGACGCCGATGCACGCAGCGCTTCCTCCTCCAGCGCCGGCTCCTTCATGAGCCAATGCGCCAGGCGGCGCAGCAGGTCGAGATGCGGACCGCCATCCTGATAGCCGCGCGCCCAGAGCCACGCATGATCGGAGAGAAGCAGCGCAACGCGGCCCTTTTCCTCGCGCCGCAGCACAAGCAGCGGAAGATCGTTCGCCCCGGACATCAGTGTTGCGCCCGATTGCACGTCGGACCCGATGATGCGCAGCCACTCGCCCCAGGCGGGTGGTGACGTCTCGGAGCCCGGCAGGTCCCGCGTCACGGGATGGCGGTTGCCGGTATCGGTGATGCTGGCCTTGTACGGCTGCTCGACGATGCGCCCGTTGGGAATGCCGGGAATGACCGGTGCGAGCCGCGTCTGCGCAAGGCTGCCGTAGCTTGCGAATTCCGGACCTGCCGCGACGAGGATCGCACCGCCCTCGCGCACATAGCGCACGATGTTCTCGAAATAGCTCGACGGCAGGATGCTCTGGTTCGCGTAGCGGTCGAAGATGATCAGGTCGAAGTCCTTGATCTTCTGCTGGAACAGCTCGCGGGTGGGGAAGGCGATCAGCGACAATTCGTTGATCGGCGTGCCGTCCTGCTTCTCCGGCGGACGAAGAATGGTGAAGTGCACGAGGTCCACATTGGCGTCGGATTTCAGCAGGTTGCGCCATGTGCGCTCACCCGCATGAGGCTCGCCGGAGACGAGCAGCACACGCAGCTTCTCGCGAATGCCTTCGATGGGAACGACGGCGCGGTTGTTGGCTAACGTCAGCTCGTTGGGCAGGCCTTCCACTTCGAGCTCGACCACATTCGTGCCGCCATGCTCGATCTGCACCTGCAGCGAGAACGTCGTGTCGGAGCGCACCTGCTGACGGGAGAGAACCTGTCCGTCGCGACGAAGCGTGACGAGAGCCGAGCCCGTGCCGCCGCGCTCCATCACCTGCGCGCGGATGGTCTGCTCCTTGCCGACAATGCCGAAGCGGGGAGCCTCGATCAGCTTGATCTGCCGGTCGCGCTCATCGGGCCTGCCCGTGATGAGGGCATGCAAGGGCGCGCGGAATCCAAGTGCGTCGACGGAAGGCGGGATATCGTGCACCACGCCGTCCGTGATGAAGATCACACCTGCCAGACGATCCGGCGGAACATCGGCCAAGCCGTTGGAGAGGGCGGCGAACAGACGCGTTCCCTCATCGCCTCCGCTGTCATCCGCCTGGATGTAGCGCGGCTCCACATCGGCGAGCGATCCGAAGCGCCGCTCCAGCTCCGCTCGCACCTGATCCGTCATCGCAGCACGGTCGCCGAGGGTCTGCGAGGTCGAGCGGTCGGTGACGACGGCCACGATGTCCTTCACCTTCTCGCGCTCTTCCTGCACAAGGGACGGATTGGCAAGAGCAAGAAGCACGAGCGCCAGTGCGATGGCGCGGAGTGTCGCCACAGGTCCACGTGAGATGATCGCAAGGATCGCAAGCAGCGCGGCAATGGCACCAACAATCCAGAGCGCATAGATTGGAATGAGGGGCGAGAAGCTGATCGAGAGCACTGATGACATGGCTCGCCTTACTGCCCCAGCCGCTCAAGCAGCGCAGGCACATGCACCTGGTCGGCCTTGTAGTTGCCGGTGAGTGAGTACATCACGATGTTGATGCCGCTGCGATAAGCCATCTCACGCTGGCGCTGATCGCTGCCGACAACAGGGAAAAGATATTCTCCGCGCGCACCGACCGCCCAGGCGGCAGCAAGATCGTTGGAGGTGATGATGATCGGAGACACGCTGTCGCCGGAGCGGGCGGGGCGGTTCTCTTCACCCTCTGCCTGAGGCGGCAGAGCTTCGACCCAGGTCTGTCCTGTGGCGTAGCGGCCGGGGAAGGAATCGAGAATGTAGAATGTCTTCGTCAGCACGTGATCGGTCGGCACCGGCTCGAGCTCAGGAATGTCGAGGGTGGCCAGCATGCGCCGCAGATACTGACCTTCGGCACTTACCGCTCCGTCGGGGCGGTTGTTGAAGGCATCGCGGGTGTCGAAGATCACCGTGCCTCCGCCTTTCATGAAGGCGTCGAGCTTACGGATTGCAGCCTCCGGCGGCATGGGCCGCGTGGCGACGATGGGCCAGTAGATGAGCGGATAGAAAGCGACCTCATCGCGCGAAGGATCGATGCCGATGGGATCGCCGGGGGTCAGCGCCGTGCGCTGCGACAGAACCTGCGTCAGTCCCAGAAGGCCGGCTCTGCTCGTCTCATCGACACCCGCATCGCCGGTGACCACGTAGGCCAGGCGGGTCACGAGTGCGGGGCTCGCGCTCTCGTCAAACCGGCGCGCTCCGAGGTCCTGCGCTCTCGCATCGAAGGCGGAGGTCAAGAGCATCATCGATGCGAGAAGGATGGAGGCTGCCGTGCCTGCCCTGCGCAACCGTCCTGAAAGATTGGCGAGATGGCCACCGAGCCACAGCGAAGCCAGCGTATCAGCCAGAAGCAGGATGAGCGCGAGCATGAAGAGAGGCATGCGCAGATCAATGGTTTGAGCGCCCGCCAGCGGTGCGACCCGTGCGTTGAGCGGGGCGGTGTTGAGCGGTGCGAGCTTGTCCTCCGGCAGAAGCGCATTCACCGCGAGACTTGAATCGACGGGGCCGTAGAAACCTGGCGGATGCTCCTCGGTCGCGCGCTCGTTGTAATTGCGAGCCACGGCACGGGCATTCGCCGGCGGGGTCGTGAACACGCCGTAGCCGTCGAGGGTGAGGCGCGGTGCAACGGTTTCATTCTCGGCATTGCGCGCCTCCGCATTCACATCGCTCGGCGCACCGGCGAGAGCCGTGATCCGGCGCAGCATGTCGACGAAGAGGCCGGAGAGCGGCAGGTTCGACCAGGTGGTGTCGGCGGTCACGTGGAAGAGAACGATGAGGCCGTCGCCACGCTTGTCCGCCGTCACGATGGGTGTTCCATCCGCCAGCGAGGCCCAGGTGCGCGAGGGCAGATCGCCGTCGGGCTCGGCGAGGATCTGACGTCGGATGCCGATCTCTTCTGGAACTTTCAGGCCGAAGAAGGGGCTCTCGCGCGTGAAGGGTGCAAAGGTCTTCGGCGTATCCCATGAGAGGGATCCGCCGAGGCTGCGCCCGCCGCGGCGCAGGCGGACCGGCACGAGTTCATCATTGCCCGCAGCCAAACGGGAACCCGCAAAGCGGAGCAGCAATCCGCCCTGTTCGACGAAGGCTGTCACCTTGCCGAGCGTTTCGCGGTCGAGGCCGCCCACGTCGGCGAGCACGAGGATGGAAACCTGTTCCTCGATGAGCTGGTTCACGGCATCCGCCACGCCGCCGCGTCCCATGCGGATTTCCGAATAGGGCGAGAGGGCCCGCTCGATATAATAGAGAGGCGAGAGAAGAGGCTGCGTCTGGTCGGCGGTGCCGCCGAAGACGAGGCCGACCCGGCGACGCTTGCCGCGCTCGTCGAGCAGGTTCACCGCACCGGCGGAACTCTCGCCGAGAATTTCGATGCGGGCGATGGCGTTTCTGATCTCCGTGGGAAGATCGAAGGCAACCGTGGTCTCGGTCGCGTTCGCATCGAAGGTGAAACGCATGTCCGCGAGCGGCAGGTTCTTCAAGTCCAGCGCCCGCAGCGTGCCGGAATCGCGCCCGTTGGGTTCCGCCCTCACGACCCGCGCGTTCAAGCGCCCGCCGGCATTCTCCACGCCTGCGACCGCAAGCGTGGAAGCGCGCTCGGATTTGAGCACCGTGATCCGCCGACCGTCTGCCATTTGTGCCAAGCCGTCGATGAAGCCCTGTCCATCAACGCCGGCAACCCCGTCACTGATCCAGACCAACTGCGCATCAGGCGTCGCGTCCAGGAAACGCCGGATGGATTCGAGGTGCGCTGCACGATCCTGCAGATGCGGCTGCGGCTTCAAGGAGCGCAGACGCTCCAGCGTGGATCCGGGATTCGAGAGTTCGATCGCCGCAGGCTGCTCCGCCGTGGCGACGAGAGCGACGGTGCGACCGTCCCTGCCTGCAGCTTCGATGCGCTCGGAGGCGAGATTCATCCGGTCTCGCCAATCGTGCGCGGCGGCAAGGCCATTATCCAGGATGATGAGGAGCGGCGCGCGGCTGTCGTCCTCTGCCAGCGGATTCCAGATCGGCCCTGCCGCAGCAAGGATGAGAAAGGCCGCGAGAGCTAAGCGCATGAGCAGAAGCCACCAGGGCGTGCGGGCCGGCGTCTCCTGTTCAGGCCGCAGATCGGCGAGGATCTTGAGCGGCGGAAATTCCACGCGCTTGGGCTGCGGCGGAGTGATGCGCAGAAGCAGCCAGATTGCGGGCAGGGCCGCGAGCGCTGTCAGGACAAGCGGTACGGTGAAGGTGAGGGGAAGGCCCAGCATGATTTAGCGCCCTCCCACGGCCGCGCCGCGCGAGGCCGACACCAGGGTCATGATGCGCAAAGCCACCTCGCTGGCCGGCCTGTCGGTGCGATGGATCGTGAAGGTCCATCCCCGGCGGCGCGTCAGTTCCTGCAGCTCGGCCCGGTGCGCGTCGATCCGTTCGCGGTAGGCACGCCCCCAGGCTTCGGCATCGCCGATGCGAAGGGAAAGACCATCCTCCAGGTCGTGCAGGACAGCCTGTCCCTGGAACGGGAAGGTCTCCTCGACCGGATCGACGATCATGACGAGATGGCCACGGGCGCTGCGTGAGGATATGCCTTCCACGGCGGCTGCGATGTCGCGCACGGGCGAGAGGAAATCGCTGATCAGAATGGCCTCGTGCTGCGGCGCGATGGGGGCGCCGGGCGGCAGATTCTCTTCGAGGGAAACGCGGTCCGCAACCAATGTCTGCGCCATGGTCTCGGCGATCTGCCGTGTCGCGCGCGGCGCCATGAGGCCGAGCATGCCGATCCGCTCTCCCGCTTCCACGAAGCAGCTGGCCAGAGCAAACCCCAGCACGATGGCGCGCTCGATCTTGGGAGCCTGCGCGAGCTCCGAGGCATAGCCCATGGAGGCGGAGCGATCGATCCAGATCCAGAGGGTCTGCGCCGTCTCCCATTCGCGCTCGCGCACGTAGAGCCGGTCGTCGCGGCCGGAGCGGCGCCAGTCGATGCGCTGCGCGGCTTCGCCCGCCACGAAGGGGCGAAACTGCCAGAAGCTCTCGCCAACGCCCGCGCGTCGGCGGCCATGGATCCCGTGGGCGAGGTTCGCGGCCACCCGCCTTGCCTCCAGAACGAGGCGCGGCATGCGGTGAGCAAGCGACAGAGCGCTCTCTGTCTCCTGACGCCCCGGCGAGCGGGCGCTCTCGGGAAGGACCCGGACACGGGCCATGACTGTGATCCTTAACCTGCCAGCTGCGCGGTGAGGCGGCCGATGACGCTGTTCAGCGTCTCTCCGTCGGCGCGGGCGGAGAAGGTGAGCGCCATGCGGTGCTTGAGAACAGGCTCAGCCAGCGCCACCACATCCGTAATCGAAGGCGCAACGCGCCCCTCGATCAGAGCCCTTGCACGCACTGCCAGCATCAGGGCCTGGCTGGCACGGGGGCCGGGCCCCCAGAGAATCTTGTCGGTGACGCCGTCGACAGTCTCTGCCTCGGGACGGGCGGAGCGGACGAGGTCGAGGATCGCCTCCACCACGCTCTCGCCCACCGGCAGGCGTCGCACGAGGCGCTGGGCGTTCATGAGCGCTTCGGAATTCATGACGGCGACGGGCTTGTGGTCCTCCGCGCCAGTGGTCTCGATCAGGATGCGCCGCTCGGCCTCGCGGGTCGGGTAATTCACGTCGATCTGCAGAAGGAAACGGTCGAGCTGCGCCTCGGGAAGGGGATAGGTGCCCTCCTGCTCAATGGGGTTTTGCGTGGCCAGCACGTGGAAGGGCTGGGGCAGGTCATGTCGCTCGCCGCCCACGGACACATGATGCTCCTGCATGGCCTGGAGCAGGGCGGACTGGGTGCGCGGACTCGCGCGGTTGATCTCGTCCGCCATGAGGAGCTGGGTGAAGACCGGGCCTTTCACGAAGCGGAAGGAGCGGCGGCGGTCGGCACCCTCGTCGAGGATCTCGGAACCGAGAATGTCGGAGGGCATCAGGTCGGGGGTGAACTGGATGCGGCGGGCATCCAGGCCGAGGACAGTGCCGAGCGTCTCAACGAGCTTCGTCTTCGCGAGGCCCGGGACGCCCACGAGCAGGCCGTGACCGCCCGCAAGCAGGGTGATCAGGGTCTGATCGACCACGTCTTCCTGGCCGAAGATGACGGTGTGAATGGCCTCTCTGGCGCGCCCGACGGTCTCAAGCGTCGCCTCCGCATTGCGGATGATCGCGTCGTCCAGGGCAGTGGGCGCTTGAGACATGCCGGCCGTCATGAGGTCATTCTCCCTCTCGTTGCATACGCCCCCAAGCACCTAGTCTGCCCTCGATCCCTATGGAGTGGCAAGGGTCGATCAGCCGCAGCGGGTGACCGGAAGGATTGGACGAAGCTTCTGGGGACTCTATGCTTAGGAACTAGCCGATGGCAGCCCCTCGTCGATCCTCGAAGGTCACTTTCTTGTTCACGCTTGCGTCATGACGGATTCCAACACCCCATCCCCCGGCTCTGCCCTGGCCCGCCTCACGGAGGCGCTCGGCGCCGGGGCCAACCGGAAAGGCCCCCCTCCGGTCGAGCGCTGGAACCCGCCCTATTGCGGCGAGATCGACATGCGCATTGCCGCCGACGGCTCCTGGCATTACATGGGCTCGCCCATCAATAGGCCGGCCCTTGTAAGGCTGTTCTCCACAGTTCTTCGTAAGGACCCGGAGCGCTACGTGCTCGTCACCCCCGTGGAGCGGGTGGGGATCACCGTCGAGGACGCTCCGTTCCTCGCCGTCGAGATGGCGGTGGAAGGGGAGGGGGAGGATCGCCAGATCGCCTTCCGTACGAATGTGGACGATGTCGTGCAGGTCGGATCCAACCATCCCCTGCGCTTCGAGCAGGAGGAGCATGGGGGCGTGAAGCCTTACGTGAAGGTGCGCGGCGATCTGTGGGCGCTCGTCACGCGTACCTTGACCATGGACCTGATCGCTTTGGCCGAGGAGCGGGAGGTCGAAGGGCGGAATCTGTTCGGGGTTGCGGTGAAGGGGGCCTTCTTCCCCATCGCTTCGGCTTGCGACCTCGAGGGTCTCGCATGAGGATTGCTCCCCTGGACAAGCCGGATTTCCTGGCGCTTGCTGCCGAGCGGCTGCGTCATGAGCCGCCGCATCTGGAGGATGCGCTTGCCAATCCGCGCGGCGACCACAGCCTCGACAATGTGCCTCTGGTCTATCCCCTGGAGCCCAAGCCCGCTGCCGTGCTGGTGCCCGTGGTGATGCGGGAGGAACCGGCTTTGCTGCTCACCGAGCGCTCCGCTCATTTGCGCCAGCATTCGGGCCAGATCGCCTTTCCCGGCGGGCGGGTCGACCCGACGGATGACTCGATCCTGGCGGCGGCCTGCCGCGAGGCTGAAGAGGAGATCGGGCTCGACAATCGCTTCATCTCGCCCCTCGGCTATCTCGACGCCTATCTCTCCACCACCAATTACCTGGTCATTCCCGTCGTGGCCCGGGTCTCGCCGTCCTACACGCTCAACCTCAACCACAACGAGGTGGCCGATGCCTTCGAGGTGCCCTTGGGCTTCCTCATGGACCCGGCGCGTCACGAGCTTCATTCGCGCGAGTGGAAGGGCAGGCTTCGGCGCTATTATGCGATGCCCTACGAGGGGCGCTATATCTGGGGAGTGACCGCGGGCATCATCCGCAATCTCTATGAGAGGCTCTACACGCCATGACACGCGCGTTTCTGCAGGGATTGGTGCTGTTCTTCCTGCCTTTCGTTCTCTTCGGCCTTTATCTCGTCATCCGCCGCCGCAATGCTCTGGCCTGGTCTTCCTGGAACGATCAATCATTCTGGCTTGCCATCGCGGGCCTTGCTATGGTCATCGCCTCGCTCGTCGTCACAGGCTTGATGAGCGAGCGTCATACCGGCACCTTCGTGCCGACCCATATCGAAAATGGACGAGTCGTCCCGGGACAGTTTCAGTGAGTGAGCTCCTCGATCACAAGGCGCTTCTTGGCCTGCTGGAGCGCCCGCAACTGCGGCGCCTGCTTGAAGCCTTCAACAACCATGGCGAAGAGACGCGTATCGTGGGTGGGGCCGTGCGCAATGCCCTGCTCGGCCGGCCCGTCACGGAAGTAGACTGCGCGACCACCATGCTGCCGGACGCCATGATCAAGCGCGCGCATGACGCCGGGTTCAAATCTGTTCCGACCGGCATCGACCACGGCACCGTGACTGTCGTCGTCGACGGCGAGCCCTTCGAGGTCACCACCCTGCGCGTGGATGTGGAAACGAACGGGCGCTATGCGGTCGTGCATTTCGGGCGCGACTTCGCGCGTGATGCAAGGCGGCGCGACTTCACCATCAACGCTCTGTCTCTTGGTCCTGACAGAAAGCTCTACGACTACACCGATGGTGTCGCCGATCTTCAGGAGCGGCGCGTGCGCTTCATCGGCGATGCGCATAAGCGCATTCGCGAGGATTTCTTGCGCATCATGCGCTTCTTCCGCTTTCATGCGGAATATGCGGAAGGCGAGCTGGATGCGGAAGGCCTCGAGGCAGCGGGAAGCGAGCGACAGGGATTGGGCATTCTCTCGAAGGAGCGAATCCGCCATGAATTGCTCAAGCTCCTCGTGGCAAGACGCGCGGAAGAGACGTTGCGTGTCTTGAGCCAATACGGTTTCCTCACATGGCTGATTGCCGGTGCCGCGGAGTTCGGGCGCTTCAGCAGAGTGGCTGCATTCGACAAGGACAATCCGGTTGCAATCTGGCGTCTCGCGGCGCTTGCCATGATGGTCGAGCAGGATGCGGATCGCCTGCGCGAGCATCTCAGGCTCTCGAATGACGAGCATAAGAAGCTCGTGGCCTATGCGCGCTTGCTCGTCGTTCTGAAAACATGGGGCACGCCGCTCGATGCAATCGCGATCCGCCGCCTTGTGGCCGATCATGGAATCGAGACGCTGAGCGTCGTTCTCGCCGCCATCGATGGAGAGCCTTCGCCCCACATCAACGGGGATGCGTTGAGCGCCCTCGAGCGCTATCGAAGCGGTAAGGAGAGCGTTCCGGTTTTCCCCCTGCGTGGCGCTGATCTCGTGGAGCGCGGCGTCCCGAAAGGGCCGAAGATCGGTGAGATCCTCGGCTTGGCTCGTCAGGCCTGGCTCGCGGAGGGATGCCGGACGGACGAGGCTTACGTGAGGGATCTTCTTGAGAGAGCTTTGGTGGGCGCCTGAACGCACCGTCATCCACGGCCTTCACCTCGTCATCCCCGGGCTTGTCCCGGGGATCCACGTCTTTTCACTCGGTGTTTCCCAAGACGTGGATGGCCGTGACAAGCACGGCCATGACGGGGAGGCCATGTAACTTACGGCCATCGTACCGTCGGCGGCATCGAGGACAGGATCGAGGCGATGTTGCCGCCGGTCTTCAGGCCGAAGATCGTGCCGCGGTCGTAGAGCAGGTTGAACTCCACATACCGCCCGCGGCGGACCTGCTGCTCGAAGCGGTCCTCTTCCGTCCAGCTCTTCGTGACGTTGCGGCGCACGATCTCGGGATAGATCCTCAGGAAGGCCTCGCCTACGTCCTTAGTGAAGGCCAGATCCTCGTCCGGATGTCCGGTCCAGTGGTAATCATAGAAGATGCCGCCGATGCCGCGCGGCTCGTGGCGGTGCTTGAGATAGAAATATTCGTCGCACCACTTCCTGTACTTTTCATAAGAGCCTTCAGGCGCATGGCGACGGCAGGCCTCCTCCATGGCGGCATGGAAACTGATGCTGTCCGGATCCTCCTGCGTGCGTCGACGGTCGAGCACGGGCGTGAGATCGGCGCCTCCGCCGAACCAGGATTTCGTCGTCACCACGAAGCGCGTGTTCATGTGAACGGTGGGCACGTTCGGGTTCCAGGGATGGGCGATGAGAGAGATGCCGCCCGCCCAGAAGCGCGGGTCCTGGTCGGAGCCCGGAATCTGGCCGCGGAACTCCGGAGCGAACTCTCCATGCACGGTCGAGACATGCACGCCCACCTTCTCGAAGACGCGGCCCCGCATCATGGACATGACGCCGCCGCCTCCCGACGCGCCGCTGTGATCCTTGCGCTCCCAGGGCGTGCGCTCGAAACGGCCGGGCTCCGATGCTTCCGGAGGCAGGGGAGCCGTGACGTCGTCCTCAAGCTGCTCGAAGGCGGTACAGATCCGGTCGCGGAGGGAGGCGAACCAGAGCGGGGCTTCGATCTGCAGGCGCTCGATATCGGCTTTGTCGGTCATGGCAATGCTATCCTTCGGATCAGATGAAACCCTCATCCTGAGGAGCCTCACGGCTCCTCAGGATGAGGGTCGGGTTTGGTTTCACGAATTCGTTGTCTCCGGACGGGGAAACGTACCCGTCTGCCGCAAGGCTTCCCCGAGGATCATGGCAGCGGTGACGGCCACGTTGAGCGAGCGCATGCCCGTCTGCATGGGGATGATGATCCGGGCATCGGCCGCCTCATGGACCTCGTCCGGCACGCCGGCCGACTCGCGACCCACCAGGATGATGTCCTCAGGCTCGTACTGGAAATCGGTATAGGGCACGGCGCCCTTGGTGGTGGCCAGCACCAGCCGGCCTTTTCCCTCGCGCCGCCATTCCTCGAAGGCGCGCCAGGAAATGTGACGTGCGATCGTCACGTGGTTGAGGTAATCCATCCCGGAGCGGCGCAGGTTCCGGTCCGACACGTCGAAGGCCGCAGGCTCGATGATCTCGACCGGCACGCCGAGACAGGCGGCCAGGCGCAGCATGGTGCCGGTGTTCTGCGGGATGTCCGGCTGGAAAATGGCAAGACGGGGCATGCCACCGTCATCGGGGCAGGAGAGCTCCACGTCAAGTGAACGCTTTCGATCCCGCCCGTGTTGAAGCAGGGGAACCTTGGAAGAGAAATCGAGGAAGGGAATGTTCCGGTGGCTGGAGAAGCGGGTCGACCCGTTCGCACCGTTCGATGAAAACGAGACGCCGCCGAACACCGTCGGTGGCTTCACCTGGCACTATCTCAGGCCGGTGCGCTTCTGGCTGGTGATCCTGTTCTTCGTCGCGCTGACCGTCGGCCTCTTCGAATCGTCCCTCTACATCCTGTTGGGCTGGCTGGTGGACATCCTGGCGAGTTCCACCCCGGACCGGATCTGGGCCGAGCACGGCACCACGCTCATGATCATGGCGGTCCTCGTCGTCTTTGTCAGGCCCGCCTTGAATTTCGCGCATGAGGTGGTTTCCAACCAGGTGATCATTCCGCAGAGCACCAACATGATCCGCTGGCGGACCCATGTTTACACGCTGGGCCATGCGGTGAGCTATTTCCAGGCCGATTTCGCGGGCCGTCTCGCCAACCGTATCATGCAGGGCGGCGGGGCGATCCGCAGCATCGCCGTGACCCTGATCGACACACTGCTTTATGTGGCGATCTATGCGGTCACGGCGCTCGGGGTCTTTTCCAGCGTCAGCCCCTGGCTTGCCCTGCCCATGGGGCTTTGGATCGTGGGCTATGCCCTTCTCCTGCGCTTCTTCGTCCCGCGCGCCAAGGAGCGCTCCCTCAAGGTGGCCGACACCCGCTCGGCCCTCGTGGGCCGGGTGGTCGACAGCTACACCAATATCCTGACGGTGAAGCTCTTCGCCCGGGCGGACGAGGAGCGGTCGGCCGTCAAGGAGGCCGTGAGGGCGAATACGAATGCGTTCCTCAGTTCCTTGCGGCTCAATTCCGTCGTCTCGGGGCTTCTCGCCGTCATGAACAGCCTGCTCCTCGCCGCCACGGGAGCGCTCTCGGTGTTCCTGTGGAGCCGGGGCGCCATGACGAGCGGCGAGGCCGCGTCCGGGCTCGCGCTCGTCATGCGCATCCTCGCCATGTCCGGTTGGGTGATGCACGAGGTCCGGGACGTCTTCGAGAATATCGGCACGGTCCAGGAGAGCATGCAGACCATCGCCCGCCCGCATGGGCTCGTGGATGCACCCCGGGCGCCCCGGCTCAAGGTTACGCGGGGAGAAATCCGCTTCGAGGACGTCTCCTTTCATTACGGCAGGGAAGAGGGCGTCATCGAGGGGCTCAACCTCACGATCCGCGCCGGGGAAAAGGTGGGGCTCGTGGGCACCAGCGGCGCGGGCAAGACCACCATCACCTCGCTTCTCCTGCGCCTCCACGACGTGGAGGGTGGGCGCATCCTCATCGACGGGCAGGATATCTCCAAGGTGTCCCAGGATTCCCTGCGTTCCTCCATCGCTGTGGTCACCCAGGACACCTCGCTTCTCCACCGCTCGATTAGGGACAATATCGCCTATGGACGACCCGGGGCCACGGAGCGGGAGATCATCGAGGCGGCCCGCCTCGCCCATGCCCACGACTTCATCATGGGGCTCGAGGATCACCGGGGGCGGCGCGGCTATGACGCCCATGTGGGCGAGCGGGGCGTGAAGCTCTCCGGGGGGCAGCGCCAGCGCATCGCGATCGCCCGCGTGATCCTGAAAAACGCTCCCATCCTGGTGCTGGACGAGGCCACCTCCGCCCTGGACTCGGAGGTCGAGGCGGCAATCCAGGAGTCGCTGTCCACCCTCATGGAGGGCAAGACGGTGCTCGCCATCGCCCATCGCCTCTCCACCATCGCGGCCCTCGACCGTCTCATTGTCATTGAGGAGGGCCAGATCGTGGAGGAGGGGAGCCATGCGGAGCTGCTTCGGGCCGGTGGGCTCTATGCCCGACTCTGGCGGCGCCAGTCGGGCGGCTTCCTCGGGGTAGGGCAGGGAAAGGGGGCTCCGGAGCCGGTGTCACAGTAGAGCATCGGGCCAAAAGTGGAGGGCCCTTTTGGGAGCCATCCGATGCCCATTTGCCAAGAGGCGCATCGCCTCGTGCGGAAAACCGGGGCCACTTTTCGCCAGCGCGGCCCGCTGGGTCCGCGCGATGCGCTGGGAAACAGGTTGGAACATCTCCAATCCGCCTATGGACAGCGGGGCTTGGCCGTGCCAAAGAGCCACCGCGCGGCGACTCCCAGTCGCATTGCGTGCGCGTTGACGCGTATGCTTGTTCCGTACTCTGGAACCGGCGTGCCGAATGCCTTGTCTCGCAAGGCATTGAAGACGTGCGGTTCTCGTTTTTGTTCAATGCTGGAGAGCCACGTGGCCGAGACCACCACTCATGTCGCTGAGCCGACACGGCGCGATTTCCTTTACATCGCCACGGGCGCGGCCGCCGTCGTCGGCGGAGCAACCCTGGTATGGCCTTTCGTCCAGTCCCTGGCGCCCGACGCGGCGACTGAGGCCGCTGGCGCCCCTGTCGAGGTGGACCTGACCCCGATTGCCGAGGGGCAGATCGTCAAGGTCTTCTGGCGCGGCAAGTTGATCTTCATCCGTCACCGCACGGCGGAGGAGATCAAGGCCGCCCAGGACGTGAACGTGGCCTCGCTGCGTGATCCGCAGCCCGACTCGGCCCGCGTGAAGCAGGGCCACGATCAATGGCTCATCGTTTACGGCAACTGCACCCATCTGGGCTGCGTGCCGCTCGGTCAGCAGGGCGAGTACCATGGCTGGTTCTGCCCCTGCCACGGTTCGATCTTCGACACTTCCGGCCGCGTTCGCGGTGGTCCGGCGCCTATCAATCTGCCGATCCCGCCCTATTCCTTCGCGTCCGACACGAAGATCGTGATCGGTCAAGAGGCCACGGCGTAACCCAAGCGACGATCAGGCGATAATCATGAGCGAACATCCCACAACTTACGTTCCCAAGAGCGCCTTCGGTAAGTGGTTCGAGAGCCGCTTGCCCATCGCTGGCCTCATCCATTCCTCGTTCATCGCATTCCCGGTGCCGAGGAACCTGACCTATTTCTGGACCTTCGGCGCCATCCTGGTCTTCATGCTCGTCTCGCAGATCGTGACGGGCGTGTTCCTGGCCATGTACTACACGCCGAATGCGACGATGGCCTTCCAGTCCGTCGAGCACATCATGCGCGACGTGAATTACGGCTGGCTCCTGCGCTACCTGCACGCCAACGGCGCATCGATGTTCTTCGTCGCCGTCTACGTGCACATCTTCCGCAATTTCTACTACGGCTCCTATAAGGCGCCGCGTGAAGTTCTCTACATCCTGGGCGTGATCATCTTCCTCCTGATGATGGCCACCGCCTTCATGGGCTATGTGCTTCCCTGGGGCCAGATGAGCTTCTGGGGCGCGACGGTGATCACGAACCTCTTCTCGGCGATCCCGGGCGTGGGTGAGACCATCGTGCACTACCTCTGGGGCGGCTATTCGGTGGGCAACCCGACCCTCAACCGCTTCTTCTCCCTGCACTACCTGCTGCCGTTCATGATCGCGGGCGTCGTGATCCTGCACGTCTGGGCGCTGCACGTGCCGGGCCAGAACAACCCGACCGGCATTCCGATCAAGTCGGGCAAGGACGCGGTTCCGTTCACCCCCTATGCCACGATCAAGGACATCTTCGCCGTCGTGGTGTTCATGCTCTTCTTCGCATGGTGGGTCTTCTACGTGCCGAACTATCTCGGCCACGCGGACAACTACATCCCGGCGAACCCCGCCGTGACGCCTGCGCACATCGTGCCGGAATGGTACTTCCTGCCCTTCTACGCGATCCTGCGCGCCATCCCCGACAAGCTCGGCGGCGTCATCGCGATGATCTCGGCCATCCTGATCTGGTGCTTCATGCCCTGGCTCGATACCTCCAAGGTGCGCTCCACGGCCTACCGCCCGCTCTACAAGCAGTTCTTCTGGCTGTTCGTCGTGGTGTGCGTCGTGCTCGGCTGGCTGGGCTCCCGTCCTGCCGAGGGCTGGTACGTGATCGCCTCGCAGATCTGCACGGTGTACTACTTCGCCCACTTCCTGATCGTCCTGCCGGTGCTCGGCTTCGTCGAGCGTCCGCTGCCGCTGCCGAATTCGATTCTCGAATCCGTCATGGGCGTGCAGAAGGGTGGGGCTGGCGTTCCGGCCGGCGCCAATGCCGAACCGCATTCCAAGGGCTGATGCGAGAGTTGGGGAACAATAAAATGATGAAGCGTACTCTTCTCATCGCAGCAGCCGTTCTTGGCTTCTCCGCGCCCGCACTCGCTGCCGGCGAGACCCCGGTCCCGCCGCAGCTGAAGTGGAGCTTCGCGGGTCCGTTCGGCACCTTCGACCGGGCTCAGCTGCAGCGCGGCTTCAAGGTCTATCGCGAGGTCTGCTCCTCCTGCCACAGCCTGTCCTACGTGGCGTTCCGCAACCTAGGCGAGGAAGGCGGTCCGGAATTTTCCGAGGCGCAGGTGAAAGCCCTCGCTGCGGAATACAAGATCCAGGACGGCCCGAATGAGGCCGGCGACATGTTCGAGCGTCCCGGCCGTCCGGCCGACCGCTTCCCGGCTCCGTTCCCGAACGAGAATGCGGCGGCTGCGGCCAACGGCGGCAAGGCTCCCCCGGACCTGTCGCTGATGCCGAAGGCGCGCACCTACGAGCGTGGCTTCCCCTGGTTTGTCCTCGACGTGTTCCGCCAGTATTCGGAGAACGGCGCCGACTACATGGTCGCGCTGCTCAATGGCTACGAGGAGCCGCCGGCTGACTTCAAGGTTCCGGAGGGTGGTCACTACAACCACTATTATCCGGGCCACGTGATCGCCATGCCGAAGCCGCTCAGCGACGGTCAGGTGGAGTATCCGAAGAACGAGGCCGGCCAGCCTCAGGCTCCGGAGACTGTCGACCAATACGCCAAGGACGTGACGGCGTTCCTCACCTGGACGGCGGAACCGCATCTCGAGGCCCGCAAGCGCCTCGGCTTCCAGGTCATGCTGTTCCTGCTGGTGCTCTCGGGCCTGCTCTACTTCACGAAGAAGAAGGTGTGGGCGAAGGTGGGCGGCGAGGTCGAAGGCCACGCCACCCCTCCGATGACGCACAATCCGTAATGTCGAGAAAGGCCCCGGAAATCGGGGCCTTTTTCTTTTCGGGTGACTTCCGGCCAGCGCGAATTTAAGCCGGTCGCCATGCTGCAAACCATCGCCGACGATCTTTGGGGCGAGCCGTGCCTCGCCTATCACGTCCAGCCGGACCTCTCGCCTGAGACCCGCGCCTCCCTCGGAGAGCTTCAGAAGCCCATAGCCGAACGCTGGCCTGTCCCGCTTCACTTCGCTCCCCCCGAGGCGCTGCACGTCACGCTCTATGCCCTGGTTCAGGTCAAGGAGCGGTTCGACAAGGAGGGCTACTGGAGCCGCATCGCCGAGCCCTGCCGCACCCTGCTGGAAGATCTCTGCATGGGGCATGGGCCTCTGGAGCTACGGTTCTCGAAGCTGAAGGTGACGGACACGGCGATCATCGCCGTTGCGACGGATGAGACAGGTCTCATCACGAGACTGCGGGAGAAGCTCGCGGACCTCATTCCGCCGCCGCCGGGCCGCGCGCCTCTGCGCTACAATCTCGTTCACTCGACGCTGGCGCGCTACCGGACCTCCGACGCGGTGCCGGATAATGTCATCGGGGCTGTCGAGGCGATCCCGGTTGCGATCCATGCCCCCGTGGAGCGCCTCAAGATCATCCGGGAAACCCTCTTTCCCTGCCAGGAGATCGACGAGATTCTTTCGTTCCCGCTGCGCTAGGGCATTTTTCGGTGAAGTGGATCCGGTTCATCGAAAAACGCGACCCGGCAACGAAGAGAGCTGATTCCATGCCAATGCAAGCAGCTCTATGAGCAGCGCCCGTTTGGGTTCTCGCCTGACAGCCGCTATGGTCGCGCCGTGAGTCTGATGTTTGACAGGGCGGGGAGCGATGACAAAGGCGGTTCTGGGGATCATCGGTGGGTCGGGGGTCTATGATCTTCCGGGGATCGAGGACCTGCGAGAAATGCGCATCGCTTCTCCCTGGGGCGAGCCCTCGGACGTCCTGCGCATGGGCCGCATCGGCGAGACGGACGTGGTCTTCCTTCCTCGCCATGGCCGCGGCCATCGCCTGTCGCCCTCCGACATCAATTACCGCGCCAATATCGATGTGATGAAGCGCGCCGGCGTGACGGACCTGATCTCGGTCTCCGCCTGCGGTTCCTTCAAGGACGAATATTACCCTGGCTTCTTCGTGCTGGTGGACCAATACGTGGATCGCACGCACAAGCGCGAAAGCTCGTTCTTCGGTAAAGGCTGCGTGGCGCATGTGCCCATGGCTCATCCTGTCGGTCCTCTGCTCCGGGAACGCATTGCGAATGCCGCGGTGGCCGAGAGAATCCCGTTCACGATCGGTGGGACGCTCGTCTGCATCGAGGGGCCGCAATTCTCGACCTACGCCGAGTCCATGACCTACAAGAAGCTGGGCTACGACGTGATCGGAATGACGGCGATGCCCGAGGCCAAGCTCGCGCGCGAAGCGGAGATCACTTATGCCACGATCGCCATGGTGACCGATTACGATTGCTGGCACCCTGACCATGACAGCGTGGACGTGGCTGCCGTCGTCGCTGTTGCCAGGCAGAATGCCACCAGAGTGGCCCGCCTCATCGCTCGGATCGCACGCGACTTTCCGGCTGAGCACGAGCCGTGCCCCGTGGGTTCGGATCGGGCGCTCGATGGCGCCATCATGACGGCTCCCTCCGCGCGCGATCCGGAGCTCTTGAAAAAACTCGATGCCGTGGCAGGGCGCGTCTTGAGCCCAGCTTAATGAAGCAGATAAAGCAAACTGTTGATCGCTGGTACTGAAACGGCGAAGACAAGAAGCGCTGGAAGAGCCGCAAGCACTGCTTTGAAGAAAAAGAGAACCAGTTGGAAGAAAGTTATGTCAAAACCCGTGATGATAACTCGGCTGGGTGTATCCGACATTTCGTGCTCTTTCGCCGCAAATCCCATTCAATAATAAAGTAACATTTCGTCATGGACAAGCGCCTCCTCACCGATCTCAAAGCAGCGATCCGCTCGATCCCGGATTATCCGAAGCCCGGCATCGTCTTTCGCGACATCACGACCCTGCTCGGCGATGCCCGCGCCTTCCGCCGCGCGGTGGACGAACTGGTGCATCCATTCGCGGGCGGACGCATCGATAAGGTTGCAGGCATCGAGGCGCGCGGCTTCATTCTCGGCGGCGCGGTGGCGCATCAGCTCTCCGCAGGTTTCGTGCCGATCCGCAAGAAGGGCAAGCTGCCTCATGAGACGGTGCGCATCGCCTATTCGCTGGAATACGGCGTGGATGAGATGGAGATCCACACCGACGCCATCGGCCAGGACGAGCGCGTGATCCTCGTGGACGATCTCATCGCAACCGGCGGCACGGCCGTTGCGGCCACGCAGCTGCTTCGCCAGATGGGCGCGAAGATCGTTGCGGCCTGCTTCATCATCGACCTTCCCGATCTCGGCGGCGCCTCGAAGCTGCGCGATCTCGGCGTCGAGGTGCGCAGCCTCGTGAGCTTCGAGGGGCATTAGAGAGTGTCTGTCAAATCACTGCCCTCATCCTGAGGAGCCGCAAAGCGGCGTCTCGAAGGAGGGTCCAGTGCTCTCTGGAAACGCCTCGTCCTTCGAGACGGTGCTGCGCACCTCCTCAGGATGAGGCACAGGACAGTTTTGTGAGGACGCTGAGGAGCCACACAGAGCATGCCAACAGATCGCATCTTGGGAGCATTGGAGTTCCTGCGCGAAGCAGAGAGACTGAAATGTACCCTGCGCAGCGGCTACACATCGAACGGCAGGCCTGAAAGCACTGCGGAACATACCTGGCGGCTGTGCCTCATGGCCCTCGTGTTCGCGGACGAATTCGAGAGCATCGATCTCTTGCGCCTCATCAAGCTCTGCATCGTGCACGATCTTGGCGAGGCCCTGAGCGGAGACATTCCTGCCATCTTGCAGGGTGAGGGCACCAACAAGGCCGCTCAAGAACGGGCGGATCTGAAAGTGCTGACCAAGACCCTTCATCCAACGAAGCGCGCCGAGATCTTAGGCTTGTGGGAAGAGTACGAGTCGGCTGCCACGCCTGAGGCCATCATCGCCAAAGGCCTCGATAAGCTGGAGACGATCCTCCAGCACAATCAGGGGCAAAACCCTTCCGATTTCGATTACGCGTTCAATCTCGGCTACGGTCAGAAGCAGACCTCGGCCCACCCGCTGCTCGCCAAGATCCGCGCTCTGCTCGACGAGGAGACAAGAGCGCGGGCTGAAGGCTCACGGGCCGTTTAAGGCCGCCGCTCCCAGAACACCATGCCCTCGAAGGAGAAAACCTCTTCTCCGTGCTGGTTCGTGCCGCTGTTGTGATGGAACACCAGACCCCAGCCGGGGCGCGAGTTCGACACGCGCTTGCCCGTCACCGTGGAGCGATAAGTGATGGTGTCGCCCGCATAGACGGGCTTCAGCCATTTCAGATCCTTGAATCCGGGGGAGGGGCCGAGCCTTGCGGGCCGCGCGCCATGGGCCAGCGCACTCTCGCGGATGCGGCTGCGATAGCCGACCATCTGCTTCATCCAGACGCTCGCCGTGTGCCAGCCCGAGGCGCAGAGCGCACCGAACAGGCTGCTCTTCGCAGCCTCCGCATCCACATGGAAGCGCTGCGGGTCGAACTGCCTGGCAAAGGCAATGATGTCGTCTGCTTCGAATGTGTAGGAGCCCAGAACCTCCGTCTCGCCGATCACGAGATCCTCGAAGTAAGGGTTTGAGGAGATATGCGGCAGCTCCCGCTCCGGCGTGTGGTCCGGCATGGCGGAAGCTGCAGCCGCGAGAGCGCTCGGGCCAGAGCCTGCGACAGGCTCCGCATCACGGCGTCCGAACATGATCCAGTTCTTCTGCGTGAAGACGGTCTCGTCAGCCTGGTTCAGCATCTCGAACTGAAACCGCACGAGGCCGATAGATGGGCGGCTCTTCGAAGGACGGCTTTCCAGGATCGTCATGCGCGAGCGCAAGTTGTCGCCGGGCCTCACGGGCTGGAGCCACTTCACCTCCTCGATTCCGGGCGAGCCCATCGAGGTCGAATCGAGGATCAGATCGTCCGCGATGAGGCGCATGTTGATGGCGCAGGTGTGCCAGCCCGAGGCGATGAGTGTGCCGATGAAGCTGTCCTTGGCGGCCACCTCGTCCACGTGGAAGGGCTGCGCATCGTATTCCTGCGCAAAGGCCAGCAGCGCCTCCTTCGTGACGGTGTAGGGGCCGAGCATCTGCGTGGTGCCGGGCGTGAGGTCTTCGAATGCGTAACGGGGCATGGTCTCGATCGATGCGGTTTTTCAGCTCTTCGCCTGGGTCGGATCGTTCAAGGAGAGAACTGTCCGGCTGCGTTGTGCGCCAAGCGGATCGGTTCGGGCAAGCGATACTTTGGAGAACACCGCAGCACGAGTTCCGCTGCGGTGGGGATATCGGCCAGATGCCCGGGCGAAATGAACATCGGATTCTTGGCCGTACGGGTGCGCAGGGCCACGCCGATGGTTTCCTTCTTATCGATCAGGGGTGCTGACGACCCCTTCTCCTCCCCGAGATCCTTGTAGCGTCCGCACAGCAGTGTCTTGCCGCAGCCGATGGTCGGGCGCTGCAGCCACAGGCCCATATGGCTCGCAATGCCGATGCGGCGAGGGTGGGCGATGCCCATGCCGTCGAACAGGAACACGTCGGGCTCAGCCTGCAGTTTCTCGAAGGCCTCCTCCAGCACCGGACCCTCGCGGAAGCTCAAAAGGCCCGGGACATAGGGAAACGGGGTCGGGCGCTGGGCCAGCACCGTCTCCACATGCTTAAAATCCGGATAGGTGACGACAACGATGGCCGCCTGGGATTGCTCGTTCTTCACGCTCACATCCACCCCGGCCACGAGCTTGACCGTGTCGAGATCGATGGGCCGGTCGGACACGACCTCCCGCCTCAGCTCCTGCTGAAGGGCAATGGCTTCGGAAGGGGAGAGGTCCCAGGAATGGCGGTGGTGAAGCTGCATGAAGGTGAATGGAGAAGGATTCGTGAGGCTCAACGCTCAAGGTGGGTGAACGATCCGTCAGGCTCGGCAAATCTGGCAAGGTAAAAGGCCAGGATAATGATCAAGCCTCTCATGATACTGGGAAATCCCTTAGGCAATTGATCTGAATTTTCCTTGTGCCGGTGCGGGTGTACCTCCCTCGCGACCTGAAAAGAACCCATGATCGAGGCACGAGGATATTATGCTTACCGCGATTGCCACGAACGGCCCCGCGCCGCGTGAGCCAAGAACAAGAACCCCCTTCTCTCTCAAGCGCGCAGCGGCGACCCTCGCTGCCCTCGGCACGGGCGCTGCCTGGGCCCTGCCGGCCGAAGCGCATGTGAAGTGGTTTGCGCCCTATATCGTCAATGCCACGCCGCAGCCGATTAGCGCCACGTTGACCAATGGCTGGTTCTGGACCGGCATCGGCCTCGTACTTGCCTTCTTTCTGGCAACGCTGATGGTCGAGCGAACCTTCATCGGTCGTGGCGTCCTGTCGGGCCTCGACCGGATCAGCGCACCGCTCTGGAGCCGGTCCGACGATTTCATGCGCGCGACCATCGGCGGCTTCTTCATGGCGATCTTCGCCGTCGGCGGCATCTATCTCACGCCCGATCTGAAGACGAATTCCGAGCTGATCTCGTGGGCTCAGCTTCTGATCGCGGCCTGTGTGTTCTCGCGCCGGACCATGCCGATCGCAGCTGCCGGCATCATCGCTCTCTGGGTGGTGGCGCTTCGCGATTACGACCTGTTCCACCTTCTCGACTATCTGGCTCTCGGCGTCGGCGTGGCCGCCTATCTCGTCCTCGCCTCGACGGACAATCCTGAATGGCGTGCGCGTCGCTTCATGGCGCTTCGCTGGGGCATCGCCATTGCGCTCATGTGGTCGAGCCTCGAGAAGTTCGCCTATCCGGAATGGTTCTATCCGCTCGTGGAGGAAAAGCCCTTCCTGACCTTCGGCATGCCGCGTGATGTGTTCATTCCGATGGCTGGCGTTGCGGAGTTCACCCTTGGCTTCGGCCTGCTCTGGACGCCTCTGGTGCGCCGTCTCTCGGCGGTGTCGCTGCTGCTGATCTTCTTCACGGCCGTCTACCCGTTCGGTCGCGTCGATCTCGTGGGCCATGCCCTGATCATGGCGGCTCTCTTCCTGGTCGCCGCCGATCCCTGCCGTGAGGCCAAGGCGCTCAATGTGAAGGTGCCGACCACTCTGCCGCGCTTCGGCAGCCTGGCCTCGGTGCCGGCGGGGCTTGCGGTTGCTCTCGTGGTGCTCGTGACGAGCTATTGGGGCCTGCACGGGGTGTTCTATGGCACCGAGAGCATGGCGGGGCCTGCACCGCTGACCACGCATTCCGCGAGCCCGGAATACCCGCACGGTTCGCAGGCTGCCCTTCCTGTGGGCGAGCACCATCACTAAATAGATGAAAGCGCCGGGCCGATGAGAATCGGCCCGGTTTGATCTGTGACAAGGATTATTGATCGGGATGGGAGCATCTGCTCCTATCCCGTTCTGCTGAAGGAGAGAGTTTACCTTGGCTCATTCCACCGCCACAGGCCGCAGCATTCCCATCATCACGCCTGCTGAAGGCGTGACGGAGGAGATGATCCGTGAGCTTGTCGTCACGTTCTATGATCGTGTTCTGAAGGATGCCGAACTCGGCCCCATCTTTCACAAGGCCCTGTCGGGCCGGTGGAGCGAGCATCTGGCAATCATGGTGGATTTCTGGTCCTCGATCGCCTTAAGGACGGCGCGCTACAGCGGCAAGCCGCAGGCGGCGCATTTCGGCCTCGATCTCACGCCCGAGCTGTTCACGCGCTGGCTCGATCTCTTCGAGACGACGGCGCGTGAGATCATGGAGCCCGATGTGGCGGAGTTCTTCATTATCCGCGCCCAGCGCATTGCGGAAAGCCTGCAGATCGGCCTCGGCATCGGCCCGAAGGCCTTACGCCTGCCTTGAGCGCTTAACGCTCCCACCATTCCAGATCGTCGGCGGTCGCCTTCGGCAGTAGGGACGAGATCGCGATCATGACAAGGCCGCAGGCCACGAGCACGGCCACGAAAAACTCGGCCGTGCCGATGTTCGGCGAAACGACGGTCGAGACCAGATTTCCAAGAGCGTCCTGCATGCGTCTACCTCCATGCAGGACATCAAAGCAGAATGGTCCTGAACGCCCGAAAAAGCGTGCGTTCAGGTTTCCGACAGGTTTGTAAATCCGTTAAGTGTTGAAGCGGAAGTGCATCACATCGCCGTCCTGGACGACGTATTCCTTGCCTTCCAGGCGCAGGCGGCCTGCATCGCGCGCACCAGCTTCGCCCTTCAGCGAGGTGTAATCGGCATAGGCGATGGTCTCGGCGCGGATGAAGCCCTTCTCGAAATCCGTATGGATCACACCGGCAGCGGCGGGAGCGCGCGTGCCCTTGGTGATGGTCCAGGCGCGAGCTTCCTTCGGGCCGACGGTGAAGTAGGTGATGAGGCCGAGCAATTCGTAGCCCGCGCGGATCACGCGGTTAAGGCCAGGCTCGACAAGGCCTACGGCTTCGAGATACTCCTTCTGCTCATCGGGCGGCAGAACGGCGATCTCGCTCTCGATCTTGGCCGAGACGACGACAGCCTTGGCATCTTCTTCCTTCGCGCGCTCAAAGACCTTGGCTGAGAACTCGTTGCCCTTGTCGGCCGAGGCTTCTTCCACGTTGCACACGTAGAGAACCGGCTTGGAGGAGAGGAGGCCCAGCATCTGGAACAGGCGCTCTTCCTCGGGCTTGCGTTCTACCAGGCGGGCGGGCTTGCCGTCACGCAGCAACGGCAGGGTGCGGTTGACGAGGTCGAGCGTTTCCTTGGCTTCCTTGTCGTTGCCCTTGGCCTTCTTTTCGAGTGCGGTCACGCGCTTCTCGAGGCTGTCGAGATCGGCGAGCATCAGCTCGGTCTCGATGGTCTCGATATCGGCGATCGGGTCGATCTTGCCCTCGACATGGGTGATGTCCGTGTCCTCGAAGCAGCGCACCACGTGAGCGATGGCATCGACTTCACGGATGTTGGCGAGGAACTGGTTGCCGAGGCCTTCGCCCTTGGATGCGCCGCGCACCAACCCTGCGATGTCCACGAAGGTGAGGCGGGTCGGGATGATCTGGCCCGAGCCTGCAATCGCTGCGAGTTGATCGAGCCGGTCGTCCGGCACCGCCACGTCGCCGACATTCGGCTCGATGGTGCAGAACGGGTAGTTCGCAGCCTGCGCCGCAGCGGTCTGCGTCAACGCATTGAAGAGGGTGGACTTGCCCACATTCGGCAGGCCGACGATGCCCATCTTGAAGCCCATGGCCTCACTCCTTGTCATAGCCGGCATGGGCCGGCATCGTTCTTGCTCTAACCGGCAAATAAGCCGGCGTTCATTCTTATTTCTCGCCAGCCCGTTCTCCGGGCCGCTTCACATCCGTCCAGCCTCTCGCCTCCATGGCGAGGTGGACCTTGTTCTGAAAGCTCCCGTCCTCACCCTTGGCGAGGAGGGCAGCATTGTCCGCGATGATGCGGCACAGATCATCGACCCATGCCTCTTCGCTTTTACCGAAGTCACCCAGCACATAGCCCTGCACAAGCGCCTTGTGGCCGGGATGGCCGATGCCGAGGCGCACGCGGCGATAATCGTTGCCGCAATGGGCGGAGATCGAGCGCAGGCCGTTGTGGCCCGCATTGCCGCCGCCGATCTTCACGCGCAGCTTGGCGGGCGGCAGATCGAGCTCGTCGTAGAAAACCGTGACGTCCTCGAGCGGGATCTTGAAGAAGTTCTGCGCTTCTCCAACCGCTTGGCCGGACAGGTTCATGAAGGTCTGCGGCTTCAAGAGCAGCACCTTCTCTCCGCCGATCACCACATCCGCGGCCTCGGACTGGAAGCGCTTGCGCCAGGGGCCTGCGTTGTGAACACGCGCAATCTCGTCCACGGCCATGAAACCGATGTTGTGGCGGTTTCTGGCATAGCGGGAGCCGGGATTACCAAGGCCGACGAAAAGGCGCATCGCAAGGTTATTCTCATAAGAAACGCTCCGGCCTTGCGGTCGGAGCGTTGAAGCCGGTCAATGGGCTTGAACGCCCGATGAAGCCGATCAGGCGGCGGGGGTGCCTTCAGCAGCCGGAGCCTCGGCAGCCTCTTCCTTCAGGCCGGTCGGGGCCACGACGGTGACGAGGGTGAGGTTCTCGGTGGAGGTCGCCTTGGCGCCGTTCGGCAGCTTGACGTCCGCGAGGTGGACCGAGGAGCCGATGTCGAGACCCTCGACCGAAGCCTCGATGTAGTCCGGGATCGCGTCGGGCGAAACCTGCAGCTCGACGGTGTGCTCGACGATCTGGAGCGTGCCGCCGCGCTTCACGCCGGGGCTCTTCTCCTGGCCGACCACGTGCACCGGAACCACGACCTTGATGGTCTGGCCAGCGGAGACGCGCAGGAAGTCGACGTGCACCGGGAAGTCGCGCACCGGGTCGAGCTGGTAGTCGCGCGGAATGGCGCGAACCGTCTTGCCGTTGACGTCGATGTCGAAGATCGTGGTCAGGAAGTGGCCGGCGAAGATCAGCTGCTTGGTCTGATTGAAGTCGAGAGCAATCGCCTCGGCCGGCTGACCGGCACCGTAGATAACAGCAGGAACTTGGCCTTGGCGACGAACAGCCCGGGCGGCCCCCTTGCCGCTCCGGTCGCGCGCCACGGCCTTGATTTGCTTAATTTCGCTCATGGTCGTGGTCCTTTGAAAGGGAGTTAAAAACCGATGGCCGCCTTAGGGCGGCCATGAGGTCCGCGCCCGTGCCTCCAAGGGTGTCGAGCGGGCGCGAGGCGGCTTATAGGCGATAAAGCCCTCAAACGCAAGAAAGAGGGCATTCAGCGCGAATCTCTCGCTCTCAATCGAACGGACGTGTGCCCGTGATCGTCAGCGCGAGCTTTTTCAGAAGTCGGGCGAGGTCCCTCTGTTCCCCATCCGTGAGGCCTGCGAGCATGGCCGCCTCGATGGCCATGTCCTCCTGAAACGCAGCCTTCGCGCGCCGGATGCCTTCTTCGGTGAGTTCCACGGGGAGGCTCCTGCCGTCGCCTTCAGCCGCAGCCCGCCGGATCAGTCCGGCTTTCGTGAGGCGGTTCAGACGGTCGGTGAGGCCACCCGATGAGATCATCAGGGACCGGAACAGCTCCGTCGGCCGGAGCCGATAGGGCGGTCCGGAGCGCAGCAGGGTGAAGAGGACGTCCGCCTCGCCGCTGTCGAGATCATGAGCCTTGAAGATCGCTTCAATCGGCGGACGCGCCGTCAGGGTGATCCAGCGCGCTCGGCCAAGGATCGCCATGCCGCGTGTATCCACATCCGGCAGTTCTGCCGCCCATTGGATCTGGCGTTCATCGATCCCGTCCTGGTCGGGCAGGGTATTGTGACGGTTCGGTTGTCTTGACATCGAGATAATTCACCATTTATCTTTACATCAAGATAAATGGACAGGATACCTGACGCAACGAGCCTTGGCCATCCTGTCCGCAGCAAAGCGATGCTTCGAGCCCGCTTAGAGTACAGGAGATTCCGAAATGAGTTCGGCGATCGCTGCGCGTTTCTCCATCGCTTCCGGATCGCCTATTGCCCTCCTCGGCTTGTGCGGGCTTCTCTTTGCCAGCCGGATCATGATGTCCAAGGCAGCGCTGACTGCGGGCGTCCAGCCTTTCCAGCTTGGGGTCTTCGGCAATCTCGGCGCAGGCCTGTGCCTGCTGCCGTGGCTCGCTGCCACGCGGCAGAGGATCCCGACCGGACCGGAACATCTGGCTCTCTACGGCATCTTGGGGATCGTCAGCTTCGCGGTGCCGACTGTGCTGTCCTATTTCGTCGTCGAGCGGGTCGGGCCCGCCTATACTTCCATCGTCTACTGCCTGTCGCCGCTGCTCACCATGACCTTTGCGGCAGGGCTTGGCATGGAGCGCATGTTCCTGCGCCGCTTCGTCGGAATCGTGCTCGGTTTCTTAGGCATGATCGCGCTGGTCCAGCAGCAGGTCCTGCAGATCGATATCGGCCAGCCGGTTTGGGGCGCGATAGGATTGGCGATCCCGGTCTGTGCAGCGACCGGCAACATCATCCGCTCGGCCTGGTGGCCGAAGGACACGTCGGCATTGGCCTTCTCTTGTGGCGCATCGTTCAGCTCGAGCGTGATCGTGGCTCTGATGGCGCCGGCCTTCGAAGCGCCTCTGGAGTGGCGCTTCGCCGATCCCGGCATCCTCTCGTGGATCATGACGATGAGCGCCATGTCGGCCCTGTCGCAGCTGCTGAACTTTCGCCTGCAGCAGATCGCGGGGCCGGTGGTCTTCAGTCAGATCGGCTATTGGGGCACGGGCTTCGGAGTGCTGCTCGCCGCCCTCCTGTTCGGGGATGTGCTGACGGCTTTGTCCTTCGCGGGTCTGCTCTGCATCATCGGCGGTGGTGTTCTGGCCAACCGCCGCCCGGAGACCTGACGCTGGATGACGTGGTCATGGCTCCGCTGAAGTCATGACCAGTCTCTGATCAGTCGAACAGGCTCGACACCGAGCTTTCGGTCGCCGTGCGGCCGATGGCTTCGCCCATCAGAGGGGCGATGCTGATGACGCGGATGTTGTGGGCCACCTTCACGGCTTCGGTCGGCATGATGGAATCGGTGATGACCAGTTCCTTCAGGCGCGAGCTCGCGATGCGGGAGACCGCGCCGCCCGAGAGCACGCCGTGGGTAATGTAGGCGTAGACCTCCTTCGCGCCCTTGGCGAGGAGAGCGTCGGCGGCGTTCACCAGGGTGCCGCCGGAATCGACGATGTCGTCGACCAGGATGCAGGAGCGGCCGGACACGTCGCCGATGATGTTCATGACCTCCGACTCGCCGGGACGCTCGCGGCGCTTGTCGACGATGGCAAGCTGGGCGTCGATGCGCTTGGCGAGCGCGCGGGCGCGCACCACGCCGCCCACGTCCGGCGAGACCACCATGCGGTTGCCGCCGTCGAGGTGCTCCTTGATGTCACGGGCCAGGATGGGGGCGGAGAACAGGTTGTCGGTAGGGATGTCGAAGAAGCCCTGGATCTGACCGGCATGGAGATCCAGCGTCAGCACGCGGTCCACGCCCGCATGGGTGATGAGATTGGAGACAAGCTTGGCCGAGATCGGCGTACGGCCCGACATGCGCCGGTCCTGCCGCGCATAGCCGAAATAGGGGATCACCGCCGTGATGCGCCTTGCCGAAGAGCGGCGCAGCGCATCGGTGATGATCAGGAGCTCCATGATGTGATCGTTCGTGGGGAACGAGGTCGACTGAATGATGAAGACATCCTCGCCGCGCACGTTCTCCTGAATTTCGACGAACACCTCCATGTCCGCGAAGCGCCTTACCTGAGCCTTGGCCAGGGGCACATTGAGATAGGCGGCGATGGCCTCGGCCAGGGGACGGTTGGAATTTCCCGCAACGAGCTTCATGAAAGCAACTTCAGCTTTGAGTGACCTGTCGAGCCTGCTGCGCAATATTGAGACGTCTGCGCGGTCAGGCGCAAGGCTCTTAGCAGCGATATCAAACCGTCACAATACGAGTCGTGCTGGATTAAGTGCCGCAATAGGGATTTGCCGTCATGCGGTTACTGCAGAGCAACGGGCGTTTCGTCATCTGAGGCATCTGCCGTTTGAATGGATTTCGAGTTGCTGAGGAACTCGGCGATTTCGTCCATGCTGGATTGGGCGAGCTTGGCCAGGGTCTCCTTGTCGATGGCAGAGATCGAGCCGGAGGCCAGCGTGACGGGTCGGGAGCCCTCCAGTCGCTTGGCGCGGCGCTTCTGGGAATCGAACACGTCCCAGACATAGGAAACCTTGGTCTCCCCGTCTTCGGTGGCGGTGGAGAGATAGCCGCGAACCCGGTAACGGGCTTCGGCGCTGGAGCCGACGAGTTCGACTTTGCGATCGGAGGCTGCAGTCGCGAGTTCGTCGAGGAGGGCGGTCTGGACCGGGGCAGGGGCGCCGTCGATGCTCTCGAGGGCCACCGGTATACCTTCGGGCGAGCCACCCATCAGGGAACCCTGGCAGGCACCCAGAGCTATCGTAAATGCAATAGCGGCCAGCCGCCCCCAGCGTTTCGTCCCGGCCATGAAGGCTCCCGTTCTTGTTTTCGGTAGCGAAATGTTAACCGTAACGGGAGCCGCAGTCCAGATCAGCCACGATTGCGTAAGTGGACGATGAGGAAATCGAGCCCGACTGCAATCAGGCCGGCAGCCAGTCCCCAGAAGGCGGAGCCGATGCCGTAGAGAGTAATTCCTGAGGCCGTAACGGCCAGCGTCAGCACGGCGGGAAAGCGCTTGGTCTCCTCCGACAGGGCGGAGCCCAGGGCTCCGGCGAAGGCGCCCATGAGGGCAAGGCCTGCCACCGTCTTGATGAGTTCCGGCGGCAGCGCCGCGATCAGCGCGATCAGGGCGGCGCTGAAGGCGGCGAAGGTCAGATAGCTCAGGGTATAGAACGGCCCGACCATCCAGCGCTTGCCAGGATCGGGGTGGGTATCCGGCCCGGTGCAGATGGCCGCCGAGATGGCCGCGAGGTTGCTGGTATGGGCCCCGAACAGAGCCGTCACCATGGAGGCGAGACCCGTGACGGCGAGAATCGGACGGGTCGGCGGCGTGTAGCCGGAAGCGCGCAGAACCGCGAAACCCGGCAGGTTCTGGGAGGCCATCGTCACCAGGAAGAGGGGGAGGCCGAGGCCGATCAGCGCCGCCGGTTCGAAGGCAGGCGCGATGAAGGTCAGCGCGGAGAGGCTGAGATCCGAGGCGAGCGGCTTGGCCAGGCCGCCCCCGAAGGCGATGCCGAGACCGACGAACAGCACCGCCAGCACGGCCATGGCCGGGTTGAACAGGCGAACGACCAGGAAGATGCCGACCAGGGGCAGCACGAGACCAGGGGCTCCTTGAGCGCTCTCGAACACGGCCATGACGAACCGGATCAGAACGCCGGCGAGCATCGCAGCGGCAAGCGAGGTCGGGATCTTCTCGATCAGGCGCCCGAACGGCTTGATGAAGGCTGCCAGCATGATGAGGAGACCGGTGAGCAGAAAGCAGCCGACGGCGGCATGAATGGAGATGCCGCTGGAAGCCGCGATCAGCGCTGCGCCTGGCGTCGACCAGGCGGTCACCACCGGCATGCGGTAGCGAACGCTCAAATATCCGCTGGTCGCCGCCATGGAGAGGCACAAGGCCGCCACCCAGGACGAGGTCTGCGCCGCATCCGCTCCCACGGCCTGGGCCGCCGCGATGATGATGGCAATCGTGCTGCCAAAGCCCACAAGGGCCGCGACGACGGCTGATGTGATGATCGACAGGCGCATGACTCGGCTCCCAGAAAGCAGGCTTTGCCGTTTATCTCGAACGGAGTGTCCGCGCCAGTTCGTCCGCCGCACTTTCCTCGAAGCCTGCCAGCGCTTAAATCTCCCTCATGAGTCGCAACACCTATAACGACGTTCCGCCGGATATCCTGGACAATGAGGAGGATGACGACAGCGTAGCCGTGGAGAGCGGCTCGGATGTCGAGTTCGATCTCGAGGCGAACCCCAGTTCCGTCCAGCGGGGTACGGAAGTCATCCGCCGGTTCTGGACGACGCTGCCCAACGGGCCCGGCGTCTATCGCATGCTCGATATGAAGGGCGACGTGCTTTACGTGGGCAAGGCCAAGAGCCTGAAAAACCGTGTGGGCTCCTATGCGCGCGGCCAGGCGCATTCGAACCGCATCGCCCGCATGATCGCCGAGACCTCCTCCATGGAGTTCGTCACCACGGCGACGGAGACCGACGCGCTGCTGCTCGAGGCCAATCTCATCAAGCAGCTCAAGCCCCGCTACAACGTGCTGCTGCGGGACGACAAATCTCTGCCCTATATCCTGCTCACCGCCGATCATGCGGCGCCGCAGCTCGTGAAGCATCGCGGCGCGCGGAAGCGGAAAGGGGATTACTATGGCCCCTTCGCGAGTGTGTGGGCGGTGAACCGCACGATCAACGCATTGCAGCGCGCATTCCTTCTGCGTTCGTGCAACGACAGCTATTTCGAGAACCGCACGCGGCCTTGTCTTCTGTACCAAATCAAGCGCTGCTCGGGTCCTTGCACCAATGAAATCTCGCCGGAGGATTATGCCGAGCTCGTCTCCGAAGCGCGCGCCTTTCTGTCGGGTAAGTCCAATGCCGTGAAGCAGCGCATCACGGAAGAGATGCAGCAGGCAGCAGAGGAACTCGAGTTCGAGCGAGCGGCGCGCTGCCGCGACAGGCTTGCCGCGCTTTCCGCCATCCAGGGTGTGCAGGGCATCAACACGCAATCGGTGGAAGAGGCGGATGTGTTCGCGCTCGACGAGCAGGCGGGACAGTTCTGCGTGGAGGTGTTCTTCTTCCGCAACTGGCAGAACTGGGGCAACCGCGCCTACTTCCCGAAAGCCGACAAGTCCATGACGCCGGACGAGGTGCTCAGCTCCTTCCTGGCGCAGTTCTACGATGACAAGCCCGCGCCGCGTCTCATCCTGCTTTCGCACGAGATCGAGGATGCGGAATTGATGGCGGCTGCGTTTTCGAGCAAAGCTGAGACGCGTGTGGAAATTCATGCGCCGCAGCGCGGCGAACGCCGTCAGCTCATCGACTACGTACTGCGCAATGCAAAGGAAGCGCTGGGGCGTCGCCTGGCGGATACCGCTTCGCAGCAGAAGCTGCTCATTTCGCTGGGCCAGGCCTTCGGCATGAGCAAGGCACCGCGGCGCGTGGAGGTCTACGACAACTCGCATATCATGGGCACCAATGCGGTGGGCGCCATGGTCGTCGCCGGAGCGAACGGCTTCATGAAGCAGCACTACCGCACCTTCAACATGAAGTCGGAGGACCTGAAGCCCGGCGACGATTACGGCATGATGCGCGAAATGCTGCAGCGACGCTTTGCACGGCTCGTCAAGGAGGAGCCGAAGACGCCCGATCGGCAGGAGAATGCAGGCTCTCCCGATCCCGAGGATGCTTTCCCCTCATGGCCCGACCTTGTCCTCATCGACGGAGGCAAGGGACAGCTCGAAGCCGCTCGCCAAGCATTGGCGGATGTCGGTGTCGGCGAAGACGACGTGACTCTCGTCGGCATCGCCAAGGGGCGCGACCGCGATGCGGGACGCGAGACCTTCTTCAAGGTCGGTCAGCCGGCCTTCAAGCTGCCGCCCCGGGACCCCGCACTCTATTTCGTGCAGCGGCTTCGCGATGAGGCTCACCGCTTCGCCATCGGCACGCACAGGGCCAAGCGCAAGCGCGAAATGGTCAAGAACCCGCTCGACGAGATCGCGGGCATCGGGCCTACGCGCAAGCGGGCGCTGCTGCACCATTTCGGAACGGTCAAGGCCATCCAACGCGCTGCCCTGGAAGACCTCATGAAGGCCCCCGGGGTGAATGCGGCTACGGCCCGTGCCGTGTACGATTTCTTTCACGAGCGGGGGTAAAGCCTCGCGGTAACGCCAATGTGGGGCGCCCCACGGTTGACGGATCGAGCCGAGACATGCTTCCTGCCTACATCATGAGCACTGCACGTACCATGCGCCGGTCCAAGGCCTTCAATCTCGCCAATCTGCTGACCTATGGCCGGTTGGTGGCCGTGCCGGCCGTGGTCGGCCTGCTGTTCTGGCCGGAGGATCACTGGTCGCGCTGGTTTGCTCTTGCCGTCTTCGCGCTGGCGGCCATCACCGATTATTTCGACGGCTACATCGCCCGCACCTTCGCCCAGCAATCGGCCTTGGGTCGCATGCTCGATCCCATTGCCGACAAGCTCCTGGTGGCTGCCTGCCTGCTCATGCTGGTGTCCGACAAGACGATCCACGGCTGGCACATCTGGGCCGCCCTCGTCATCCTCTGCCGCGAGATCCTGGTGTCGGGCCTGCGCGAGTTCCTGGCGGAGCTGAAGGTCGGCGTGCCGGTCAGCCGCGTCGCCAAGTGGAAGACCACATTCCAGCTTCTCTCCCTCGGCTTCCTGATCGCGGGGCCGGCGGGCGATACGGTGCTGCCTGGAAACACCATGATCGGCCTTGCTCTCTTATGGGTTTCCGCGATCCTGACCCTTTATACAGGGTGGGATTATCTCAGAACGGGCATTCATCACCTCATGGACGAGGGTTAGGCTCCATGAAACTCGTCTATTTCGCCTGGGTGCGTGAGCGGATCGGCAAGACGGACGAGACCATCGATCTGCCGGAAGGAATCGCAACGATCGCCGACCTCGTGCGATGGCTGAAGACGCAAGGCGAGGAATACGAGTACGCCTTCGAGAACGAGGCCATCGTCCGGGCCGCCATCGACCATCTGCATGTGAAGCCCGAAGCCTCGATTGCCGGCGCGCGGGAGATCGCCTTCTTCCCGCCCATGACCGGCGGGTAGGGGCCATGGCCACCATCCGCATCCAGGTCGAGGCCTTCGATGCTGCTGCCGAGACCGAGGCGCTGACGACCGGGCGCGGGGATATCGGCGCGACGGTCGCCTTCACCGGTTTTTGCCGCGATGAGGGGGGCCGGCTCTCCGCCCTGGAACTCGAGCATTATCCTGGCATGGCCGAAGCCGAGATGGCCCGCATCGCGAGCGAGGCCGAAACACGCTGGCCTTTGCTGGGGCTCACCGTCATCCATCGCCATGGCTTGATCCGTCCGGGTGAGCCCATCGTGCTGGTGCTGGCGGGAAGCGCGCATCGCCATGCGGCTTTCGAGGCTGCCGCGTTCATGATGGATTACCTGAAGACCCGTGCTCCTTTCTGGAAGCGGGAGCATCTGACGGACGGCACCGTTGGCGCTTGGGTCGATGCGAAGGGTGCCGACGATGCGGCCATGGAGCGGTGGGACTGATCGGGAGATCTTGACCTCCTCTTGCGAGAGGAGGACCATCTAGCGCATCGTGCGGAACCGGAGGTCCGCGTCAGCGACCCGAAGGGCCGCGTCAGCGAAAAGTGGACCCGGTTTTCCGCACCGAACGATGCGCTGCTCTAGAAAGGGAGCATCGGATCAATCCCAAAAGTGGATCCCACTTTTGAGTCCGATGCTCCAGCGCAGATGACAAGCGGAGGCGCTTATGCCGAACGTCTTGATTCTTCTCGCCTTGATGGCCTCTGCGCCTGCCGGTGCCCAACCTGCGCAGGCACCCGGTCATAACCCCCTTGATTGCTATTGCCGGGCCCAGGGGCGGACCTTCGCTCCCGGGGAAACGATCTGCCTCAAGACGGCGGAGGGGCCGAGGCTCGCGCAATGCCGGATGGAGATCAATGTGATGTCCTGGGGCATCACCTCGAAACCGTGTCCCGAGTCATAAAAAACGCCGCCGGATCTGCGGCAGCGTTGAAAAGAATGGAATCCGGGTGCTTGAGCCCGTGAGGGCTGAGGTCGTCTTAGACGATACCGGCGACGACGGCGCAAATGAAAGAGAAGGAGACGCACGCAACTGCGATGTTGAGCTTGGCGGTCCAATCCGCATTCGACGTCAGGTTCATGATAGGCCCCCTATCTGAATGGAGGGGGAATTTATCAGGATCCCGGAGGGCTGAAAAGGGCGAGCTTGGCCTGAAAAATACTATTATTAGACTGTCAAAATGGTTAACAAATGGTTAACTCCTTGCTCTGATTAGGAAGAAAGCTTCCTACAGGGAAGTAGAAAATTTTTCAGAGCCCTGCCTGCAGAAGCTGCTGAGCGCGTTCTCGCTGCTTTCCATCATATTTCTCGACACAGCCGCTCCGGAGGACAATCCGAACTTCCGGGGTGCCCGTTGACGGGATGTTTACCGGGGCCGGCTAGGATCCCGCCCATGCGTCGTGGGTTAGTTGCGTTTGTTGCCCTATCGCTTGTTGGGCTCGGGTTGACCGGTTGCGGGTTGTTTCGGTTCGAACAGCGCGAGCCCTGGCGCGCGCAGGCTGAGGAGGCCTGCCTGTCGCAGCGTCTCGTGCAGCCCTCGGCTTATGTGGCCATGTCGTCCAAGATCGACGGCCCCGGTGTCTGCGGCATGGATCATCCCTTCAAGGTCGCCGCCTTCAATAACGGCGAGGTCGGCCTGAAATCCAAGGTGACCCTGGCCTGCCCGATCATCCCACGCATCGACACCTGGCTCGATGAAATCGTGAAGCCTGCGGCCATCATGTATTTCGGCGTCCCGGTCGTCGATCTGAAGGCGGGCTCCTATTCCTGCCGTCCGCGCAACAATCAGCGAGGTGCCAAGCTCTCCGAGCACTCCTTCGGCAACGCCCTCGACGTCATGGCTTTCGTTCTGGCCGACGGCCGCGAGATTGCCGTCGTGAAAGGCTGGAAGGGCGACCCTGCCGAGCAGGACTTCCTGCGTGAGGCCTTCGTGGGCGCCTGCCGCTATTTCACGACGGTGCTGGGCCCGGGGGCGGATGCCTTCCACTACGATCACCTGCATATCGACCTGGCGCGGCATGACCCGCGCGGCGAGCGCCGCATCTGCAAGCCGATCATCAAGTTCACGCCGCGCATCGACCCGGAGCAGAGCCGCCAGGTCCTCCAGAGCGTGAGCGCTCAAGGCGATCTGCCGTCGACGGAGTTGGAGCAGGATATGCCGGAGGAGGGGGCCTCTGCGGGCTACGCCCCGGACTCGCCCATGGGCGCTCCCATGGCACCGCCGGTGGTCTCGGCCCCCGTGCCGCCGCCGGCACCGCGCTATCCCGCTGGCACGACCTATTCCGGCAATACGGCCCAGGACGTCTATACGCCCCCGCCGCCTCCGGGATATGGCGCACCGTTTCCCCGGCAGGGCACTCAGCAGACCTATGCACCGCCGAGGCCAATGCGCCCGTCCGCAGGGGAGCCGATGGTGCTGAACAGACACGCTGTCTATTAATCAGCAAGCGGAGCCTTGACGTTCCGGGCTGCCGCCCACATGGTCGAGTGACAAAGTCTATCGACTTCTTGGAGCATTAGAATGAAGTGGCTGGCGGCACTTATCTCCTGCATGGTTTTGAGCGCACCCGCTCTCTCTCGCGAGATAAACCCGGCAGAGCGGCGGGAGAGGGCCCACGAACTTTCCCTGAGGCAGTACGATGCCGGCCTGCCCGCCTGCGCCGATCCGGCCGTGCTCAACAATGTCGCCTCGAATTTTGAGAACAAGGAACGCCGGTTCTGGAACTCCGAGCTCAAGATCCTGGCGTTCGAAAGAGTTGCGCAGGTGGCTTGGCGTCCCTGGGGACTCGATTACATCCCCCGCCGCTACTGCACCGGCACGGTCGTCGTGTCCGACGGCTACAGGCACAAGGTCAACTTCTCGATCCGCGAGGATCTGGGCTTCATCGGCATCGGTTGGAATACCGATTCCTGCGTGGACGGGTTCGACCGCAACTACGCATATGCTCCCCATTGCAAGCAGGCTGCCCCTTGAGCTTCAGCCGGTGTCTCGCCTTAGCGGGTGCCTGTCTTCTGCTTGCCTCGCCTTCCCTCGCGCAAGCGCCGCGTGAGGCGAGGGGCGCCCCCATGGGGCAGTTCGATTTCTATGTGCTCGCCCTGTCCTGGTCGCCGGGCTTCTGCGAGATCAGCGGCCGGAAGAGCCGGCAATGCGAGGATGGGAGCGGCCTCGGCTTCGTCGTGCATGGACTGTGGCCCCAGACGGAGCAGGGCTATCCCAGCTTCTGCGAACCCGGTGGCCGCTTCGTTCCCAGTACGGCGCTCAAGGAGTTCTCGGGACTATTTCCCGATGAAAATCTCGCCCGCTATCAATGGCGCAAGCACGGAAGCTGCTCCGGCGAGAGCCCGAGCGGCTATTTCAAAGCCGTCCAGCGCGCTCGTGAGCGCGTCCGTATTCCGGACAGTTTCAAGGCCTTGGGCGACCGCTCCAAGGTTCTGCCGAGCGAGATCGAACAGGCCTTCATGAGTGTTAACCCGGGACTGCGCGCTGATATGATTTCGGTGTCCTGCGGACGGCGTATCTTTCAGGAGGTGCGGATCTGCCTCGACAAGGATCTGCGTAGCTTCCGCCAGTGCCCCGAGGTCGACCGTGCCGGCTGCCGCGGGGGGGAGCTCACGATCCCGGCTGTCCGATAGCATCGGACCAAAAGTGGACTTGCACTTTTGGGACCCATCCGATGCTCTCTTTCTAGATTAGCGCATCGTCTGCGCGGAAAACCGGGGCCACTTTTCCGCACGATGCGCCAGGACTTGATCGATGAATTACCGACACGCCTTCCACGCCGGCAATTTCGCCGACGTCATGAAACACGCTCTCCTGGTGCGGATCCTCACCTATCTGCAGCGCAAGGAGACGCCTCTGCGGGTGATCGATACCCATGCGGGAGTAGGATTGTACGATCTGACCGCCGACGAGGCAGAGCGGACAGGCGAATGGCTCGAGGGTATCGGTCGCCTCGATGAGCCTTTTTCCCCGCCGGTCGAGACCATCCTCGCGCCCTATCGCAAGGTGGTTGCAGATGTGCGCGCCCGGCATGGAGAAGCCATCTATCCCGGTTCGCCGGGCATCGTTCGCGAGCTTCTGCGGCGTCAGGATCGGGGCGTCTTCGTCGAGCTGCATCCCGCAGACCATGCGGTGCTGAACGAGGCTTTCAATGCGGTCTCGAATCTGAAGGTGATGCATCTCGACGGATGGACGGCGCTTCATGCGCTCATCCCGCCGAAGGAGAAGCGCGGGCTGGTCCTGATCGATCCGCCTTACGAGAAAGCGGGCGAGCTGGAACGACTCGGGACGGAGCTGCTCGCCGCGATCAGGAAATGGCCGAGCGGCGTCTATGCGGGCTGGTATCCCATCAAGGAGGTGGCGCCAGTCGATGCCGCGGCCCGGCGGCTGCACGAGCAGAGCCCGCGTCCCGGCCTGCGTCTCGAGCTTTATGTGGATGATCCGCGCGACCCGTCGCGCCTCAACGGCAGCGGGCTCTTCGTTCTCAATGCGCCCTGGTCCCTGAAGGATGAGGCGGAGGTCCTTCTGCCTGCTCTCGCAGAGCGCCTCTCCCGCAGCGGCTATGGCGCATATCGCTGTGAAGCCTTCGGCCCTCCTGCCTAGAGCATTTTACGGCGAAGTGGATCCGGTTCGCCGTCAAAAAATGCGGCCCGCTGATAGAGAGGGATCGTTCAACGTCAGTGGAAGGATCCCTTAGACGCATTGCCGCTTCCCTCAGGAGAGGTCATGAATGCAGCCCTTCAACCGGAACCTTCTCCTCGATAGGTAGCATCCATGCTCGTTCTTCGCTCGTCTTCCGCATCGCCCTTCGGCCGCAAGGTCAAAATCGCGGCTTCTCTTCTTGGTCTCTCGGAGCGCATCCAGATCGTCGATGCCGATACCATGAGCCCGGAGGACAGCATCCGTCAGCAGAATCCCTTGGGCAAAATTCCCGCGTTGGTGCTGGAGAACGGGGAAGCGCTCTACGATTCCCGCGTGATCGTGGAGTATCTTGATTTTCTCGCCGGTGGCGAACGCCTCTATCCGGCTGGCGAAGCGCGGTTCATGGCTTTGCGCCAGCAGGCACTGGCCGACGGCATCACGGATGCCGCTTTGCTCCAGGTCTACGAGGGCCGCTTCCGCTCGGAAGACAAGCGTGAGCCGAAGTGGGTCAATCATCAGGCCGGCAAGGTGGAGCGGGGCCTCGCCTATGCAGAGACACACCTCTCGACGCCGACAGGCACCCTGCATATCGGCCATATCGCACTGGCCTGCGCCCTTGGTTATCTCGATCTGCGCTTTGCGGGCCGCTGGCGCGAGACGCATCCGAAGCTCGTGGCGTGGCTCGCCGATTTCGAGGCGCGCGTCCCGGCCTTCGCAAAGACCAGGGCGACCGCGTGATAAT